>JBDTTD010000028.1:0-16655 GCA_039930805.1 Gemmatimonadales bacterium
CCAGCGAACAGGGGTCAGGCCCGGGCCGCGTTCTTTTCCCGCCTTCCACAATGGCAACTGCTTAGCCGCGGATGAACCCGGATGGGCACGGATCACTCCTGGTACCGGTGACGCTCCTCTGCCCCCTATATGTCACGGCAGGGCTCAATAGCACAGCAACTGAGCTCATCCTCGTGAACTCGGCAGGTGTGCTGGTAAATATCAGTTCCTTCGAGCAAGAAAGTCGCGACGGGAGTTCCTAGAAGATACTTTGATCTCAGACTGGGAAGTGATATCAGGTCTTGAATTTAGCTCTCGGGAGGGAGATCTTTCTCGGCTTTCTTGGCAGGGGGCAATCGCCTCCGAATGGCCTCTGAGTGGTGCCGGATGATTCGAGTAACCGCGGTACATCCCGATTCGATCGCAGCCGAGCTGGGGCTCCAGGAAGGTACCGAGCTCCTCTCGGTGGACGGGCGGGAGCTGGAGGACTTTCTCGACTGGGAGTTCCTCACGGCCGAGGAGGAGTTCCTGCTGCATGTGCGCCAGCCGGGCGGGGAGGAGATCGAGTTCGACATCGAGCGTCCCCTGGGAGAGCCGATCGGGGTGGAGCTCGAGCCTGCCAGGATCCGGCGATGCGCCAACCGCTGCGACTTCTGCTTTGTCGATGGGCTGCCCGACGGCCTGCGCGAGGTCCTCTACATCCGGGACGATGATTACCGCCTCTCGTTTCGCTACGGCAACTTCGCCACCCTGACCAATCTCAAGCCGCACGACGTCCGGCGCATCATCGATTACCGGCTGTCGCCGTTGTATGTGTCGGTCCACGCCACCGATCCTACGGTCCGGCGCTACCTCCTGCGGAATCCTACCGCTCCCGAGGTCATCCCCCAGCTGCGGGAGTTTGCCGACCACGGGATCGAGTTCCACACCCAGATCGTGATGTCGCCCGGCGTGAACGACGGGGCGGTCCTGCGGCAGACCCTCACCGAGCTCTACGAGTTTGGCCCCGCGATCATCGGCTGCTCGGTGGTGCCGGTGGGACTCACTGAATACTCCAAGCACCACCTCGTACGCGAGCCGACAGCGGAGGAATGCCGCGCGGCCATCAAGCTCATCGACGAGCGGGCCGCCATCGCCCGGGCCGAGCGGGGCCTCAACTGGGCCTTCGGCGCCGACGAGCTCTACGTCAGGGCCGGTGTCGAGCTCCCTGGCGCGGAGATCTATGACGGCTTCGACCAGGTCGAGAATGGAGTTGGCTCGGTGCGCTGGCTGCAGCAGCGGATCGAGACGGTATCGGACGAGCTGCGCGGCTGGGCAGGGAAGCGAATCGCGGTAGTCACCGGCACCGCCATGGGGCAGCTCATGCCGATGGTGCTCGAGCCGCTGGCCCGGGTGACGGGCGCCGAATTAGAGCTCATCCCGGTGGTCAATTCACTCTTCGGCCCCACGGTGACGACCGCTGGACTGCTCCCCGGCATGGCAATGCAGCAGGCCCTGAAAGGCCGCCGGGACCTCGATCTGATTCTGCTCCCGGGCGAATCGGTGAACGACGACGGACTCTTCATCGACAACATGAGCTTCGAGGTCCTGACCCACTCGATGCCGGCCGCGGTGCGCCTCTCGAGGGATTTCACCGACGCGTTGCAGGTTCCGGTGGCCGCATGAGCAAGCCCACCGTGGCGATAGTCGGCCGCCCCAATGTCGGCAAGTCCACCCTCTTCAACCGGATCCTGGGCGGCCGCCCCGCGATCGTATCGGAGCGGCCCGGCACCACCCGCGATCGACACTTCGGCGACGCGGATTGGCAGGGCCGCCGCTTCTGGGTGGTCGACACCGGCGGGCTCCTCCCCGACTCGGAGGACTCGATGGATCGCGCCATCCGGCGCCAGGTCGAGTTCGCCCTGGACGAGGCGGACGTGGTGGTGTTCATGGTGGACGGCAAGGAGGGACTCAATCCGGTCGATCGGGCGATTGCGGATCACCTGCGGAAGGCAGGCCGCCCGGTGCTCCTCGCCGTGAACAAGCTGGACAACCTGGAGCAGAGCACCGAGCAGTACGGGTTCTACTCGCTCGGCTTCGGCGATCCGGTTGGGGTGAGCGCGGCGATCGGGAAGGGGAGTGGCGACCTCCTGGATGCCATTGTCGAGCGGCTGCCGCCTTACAATCCGGGTGAGGACGAGGAAACCATCAATGTGGCCGTGGTGGGGCGGCCGAACGTGGGGAAGTCCTCGGTAGTGAACCGCCTCCTGGGCGAGGAGCGCCACGTCGTGGCAGCCGAGGCGGGCACGACGCGCGACGCGATTGATTCCCTCTTGCGCTTTCAGGGCAAGACACTCAACTTCATAGACACCGCAGGGTTACGTCGCAAAGCTAAAGTAGAAGATGACCTGGAGTTCTATTCCACACTCCGGACCGAACGGGCGATCGAGCGGGCCCAGGTAGCCGTGCTCGTGGTGGACGCGGAGATCGGGCTCCATAACCAGGACCTCCGGATCGCCACCCAGGCGTGGGAGGAAGGCGCCGGCCTGATCGTCCTGGTGAACAAGTGGGATCTGATCGAGGAGAAGGACGCCAACACCGCCCGGCAGGGACAGGAGCATCTGATCGCCAAAGCGCCGTTCCTCCGCTATGTGCCCTTCCTCTATGTGTCGGCTCTCACCGGGCAGCGGGTGCGGAAGGTGCTTGACCTGATCCTGGAAGTGGCGGCCGACCGGGAGCGGCGAGTCCCCACGGCCGAAGTGAACAAGGTGCTGGCGTCCCTGATCGAGCGAAACGCGCCACCCCAGAAACCGGGCGAGGAGGTCAAGCTGCTCTACGCTTCCCAGATCGCCACCGCGCCTCCCACGCTGGCCATCGTGAGCAATCGGCCCGATGAGGTCCCCGAGTCGTATCAGCGGTACCTGGCGAATGGGTTTCGAGAGGCCTGGCCGTTCACCGGATCGCCCTTGCGTTTGAAATTCACCAGTCGAGGATCTCGACGCTGATGGCTCGAGCCGTCCTGTGGCTGCTCGCTTCCTACTTCGTGGGAGCCATACCAACGAGCTATCTGCTCAGCCGGGCCTTCGCCGGAATCGATCTTCGAAAGCACGGCAGCGGAAACCTCGGTGCCACCAATCTCTATCGTGTCCTCGGCTGGAGATACGCCATTCCCGCCGCCGCCATCGACATCGCCAAGGGCGCCATCCCCGTTCTCGTCTTCGCTCCCCAGGTGTCCAACTCCCAGCTGTTCGCCCTCGGATGCGGTGTGGCGGCAATCCTGGGACATGTCTTTTCGGTGTTTGTCGGATTCAAGGGAGGGAAGGGGGTGGCCACCGCTGCGGGGGTCATGCTTGGCCTCGCTCCGCTGGCCCTGACGGTAGTGGCGGTGATCTGGGCAGTCCTGGTTCGGCTCACGGGCTATGTATCGCTCGGCAGCATTGCCGCGGCCGCGGTGCTGCCGGCGGCCGTTTATCTGCTGGAGGATTCGACTTCACCGGCGCTCTTCTGGATCGCAACGGCTATAGCAGCGGGCGTGATCCTTCTCCACCGGCGAAACATCCAGCGTCTTCTCAAGGGAACGGAGAACCGGTTCGGCCGTAAGGCGGCGAGCGCACCACAGCCATGACACCTATTGCCGTGCTGGGCGCAGGCAGCTGGGGCACGACGCTGGCCAATCTGCTGGCGGTCAAGGGAGAGAGCGTGCGGCTCTGGGCGTATGAGCCGGAGGTCGTGGCCGCGGTCAATCAGCGGCATGAGAACCCGGTGTTTCTGCCGGGGATTCCACTCGCGCCGGAGCTCCGCGCGGTCGCCGACGTGCGCGAAGCCGTGGCGGACGCAACGGTCATTGTATCGGTCGCCCCGAGTCACGCCGTCAGATCGGTGATATCGGGACTCAAGGGCGCCGTGCGACCGGGCACGCTGGTGGTGAGTGCCACCAAGGGCATCGAGACTGATACCTTGGCGCTCATGTCGAACGTCTTCGAGCAGTGTCTCCCCGACGTTCGCTTCGCCGCACTGTCGGGGCCCAGCTTTGCGCTGGAGGTATGCCAGGGCCAGCCGACGCTGGTTGTGGCGGCGGCCAGGGACGAGACGACGGCGCGGGACGCGCAACGGATCTTCTCCACACCTCGGTTCCGGGTGTACTCGCACGACGACGTGGTGGGTGTCGAGCTGGCCGGCGCACTCAAGAACGTCATCGCCATCGCCGCTGGTATTCTCGAAGGGCTGGGCATGGGGCACAATCCGCGGGCTGCCCTGATCACCCGCGGGCTCGCCGAGATCACGCGGCTGGGAGTTGCCCTGGGCGCGAGCCCCCTGACCTTTGCCGGCCTGGCCGGTATGGGAGACCTGATCCTGACCACCACCGGAAGCCTGAGCCGGAACCGGGCTCTCGGCGTGGCGCTGGCGGAGGGCCAGACGCTGGAGCAGTATCGTGCCGCGCACCGCAGCGTGGCCGAGGGAGCCAACACCTCCAAGGCCGGCGCGGCGCTGGGAGAGCGAATGGGGATCGAGCTTCCCATCATCGAGAAGGTTTGTGAAGTTCTGTTCTCTGGGAAACCGGCTCGGGAGGGAATTGCCGAGCTCATGGCACGCCAACTCAAGTCGGAGCAGTGGAGATGACCACCACCCGACCGGTCCAGGAGTTTTACTCCATCGGCGAAGTCTGTTCGCTGACCGACCTGAAGCCCCACGTCCTGCGCTACTGGGAGAGTCAGTTCCGCTTCCTCAACCCGGCAAAGAACCGGTCGGGCAACCGGGTCTACAAGGGAAAGGAAGTCGAGCTGATCATGCTGGTGAAGCACCTTCTCTACACTGAGAAGTTCACCATCGACGGCGCCCGGCAGCGGATCGATCACTACCGCCGGACGGGCGAGCTCCGGGTCTCCGCCCGGCGGGCGTTCGAGGCCGAGATGGCGCAGGAGGTTCGCGTCACTCTCGAGGACGTGCTGGGAATTCTGGATGGGAAGCCGGTGAAGCGGGGCAGCGGGGCAGCGGGGCAGGAGGGGTCACCAGGGCCCGTGCCGAGCAAAGGGAAGGGTCAGCCTGGAGAGGCGCAGGATGGTTAGAACTGCACCAACGTTGATCGACTGGGCTCTTTCCGCCCCGCTGCCCCGCCGCCCCGCTGCCCTGCCATGAACATTCTCGTGACCAACGACGACGGCGTCCTGGCGCCCGGGCTGGCGCTGCTGGCCGATGCCTGCCGGGAGGTCGGCAATATCACCGTGGTAGCCCCCGATCGCGAGCAGAGCGGCACCTCCCACTCGCTCACGCTGCACCGCCCGCTCCGGCCCACCCGGCGTCCCGACGGCGGCTGGCAGATCGATGGCACCCCGACCGATTGCGCCATGCTGGCTATCCAGGCGCTGATGCCGGAGCGGCCGGACTTCGTCTTCTCCGGCGTCAACCACGGTCCGAACATGGGCGAGGACGTGCTCTACTCGGGGACTGTCGCGGCCGCCATGGAGGCGGTGACCCTGGGCGTCCCGGGGATCGCGATCTCGTTCGCAGGCAACCAGCCGGAGACGATGGCGACGTACAAGGCCTTGCTGGTGGAGCTGGTTCAGCGAATCACCCAGGTCAAGGACTTTCCTGAGCAGATGCTGCTCAACATCAACTTTCCCCGGATCCCGGCATCCGAGGTCAAGGGCATTCAGGTGACCAAGCTGGGGAGCCGCTACTTTTCCGAATCGCTGACCAAGATGAAGGATCCCTGGGGCCGGGAGATCATCTGGATCGGAGGCGGGACGATCACCTGGACCGGCGGAGAAAACTCCGACCACCTGGCGGTCGCCGAGGGCTTCGTTTCGGTCACTCCACTGCACATGGATCTGACCAACTACTCGCTGCTGGAGACGGTTCGGGGATGGTCGCTGGAGGGATAGGGGAGGGCGACAGCTACGGGGGGTATCGGACCCGTCTGGTGGAGACGCTCCGGCGCAAGGGAGTGCGAGATCTTTCGGTGCTGCGCGCCATTCAGATGGTACCGCGGCACCTTTTCGTGCCGGAGAGCGTGCGCCATCGGGCCTACGACGATGTCGCGCTGCCGATCGGCAGCGGGCAGACGATCTCCCAGCCGTATGTGCAGGCGCGCTATCTAGAGTTGATCGGCCTGACCGGACAGGAGAAGGTGCTGGAGATTGGAACCGGGTCCGGGTACCAGACGGCCTTGCTCGCGCTGGTGGCGAGCATGGTGTTCAGCGTCGAGAGATTAGCGGGGCTGGTTCAGAGCGCGCGGGCGGCCCTCGCGGCGGCCGGCGTTCGTAATGTGACCGTGCTGGTGGGAGACGGCACCCTCGGTTGGCGTCCGTTTGCGCCCTACGACGCCATCCTGGTGTCAGCCGCCTCGCCGGAGGTGCCGGCTCCCCTGGTTGAACAGCTCGCGCCCGGGGGACGGATGGTCATCCCGCTGGGTGATCGAGCGTCCCAGACGCTGACGCTGGTGGAGCGGCAGGGTGACGGTGTCCGGACCAGTACCATCGCCGACGTGCGCTTCGTGCCGCTGGTCGGCGAATTCGGCTTCCGCCAGGAATAGACTCCGGAGATTGCATGGATCTGCTGCCTCGTATCATCGATCTCTTCCTGCATCTCGACCACCACCTGGGACAGCTGATCTCCCAGTACGGCACCTGGACGCACCTGATCCTGTTTCTGATCGTCTTCTGTGAAACCGGGCTCGTGATCACCCCCTTTCTCCCGGGCGACTCGCTGCTCTTCGCGGCCGGGACGTTCGCGGCCCTCGGCTCGCTGGATCTATGGCTGGTCGTGCTGCTGCTGATCGCGGCGGCGATCGCGGGCGATACCGTGAACTACTGGATCGGCGCCTATATCGGCCCCCGGGCATTCAGGGGCGACATCCGCTTTCTCCGGAAGGAGCACCTCGACCGGACGCATGCCTTCTACGAGAAGCACGGCGGCAAGACAATTATCATGGCGCGCTTCGTTCCGATCATCCGCACCTTCGCTCCCTTTGTTGCCGGCGTCGGAGCCATGAGCTACCCGAAGTTCATCGTTTACAATGTGGTGGGCGCCGTGCTCTGGGTGGGGTTGTTCGTGCTCGGCGGCTACTTCTTCGGCAACATTGCCGTGGTGCGGGAGAACTTTACCCTGGTGATTCTGGCCATCATCGCGATCTCGGTGCTGCCCATCGCGGTGGAAGCGCTCAGGGCTCGCCGCAGCCGGCCGGCGTGACCACCAGATTCGAGGTCTTCGGCATGGTGCAGGGCGTCGGCTTCCGCTGGTTCGTCGCCCGGCACGCGCGCTCGCTCGGCCTTACCGGCTACGCCCGCAATCTGCCGAACGGCAGCGTTGAGGTGGTGGTGGGTGGACCCGAGGAAGCGATTCCCGCGCTCGAGCGGCTACTCCGGAGCGGTCCGGCGAGTGCGCAGGTGGAACGGGTCGAACGGTCCGCGGAGCCGGCCATGATCATCCCCGGCAAAAGCTTCGATGTGATGTAGCCTGCCAATTACTCAAATCAAATATCCAATGACGACGGTTGCCGAGCGAGTTCAGCAGAGCCTGCGTGCCATCCCAGACTACCCAAAGCCCGGCATCATGTTTCAGGATATCACGCCGGTTCTCCGGGACGGTCCGCTGTTCCGGGACGTGGTTGTCGACATGTGTCGCCCATTCCTCCACCGCCGCATCACCCATGTCATGGGCATTGAAGCCAGGGGGTTCATCCTGGGCGGGGCAATTGCCGTCGAGCTGGGCGCCGGGTTCGTGCCGGCCAGAAAGCCGGGGAAGCTGCCGTGGGACCGGGCCACCGAGATCTACGACCTCGAGTACGGCAGCGATTCGCTCGAGGCGCATCGGGATGCCCTGAGCCCAGGCAACCAGGTGCTGGTGGTCGACGACGTGCTGGCTACCGGCGGTACGGCGAAGGCCGCTGGGCAGTTGGCGCGAGGGCTCGGGGCAGAGGTGGTCGGATGGAGCTTTCTGCTCGAGATCGGTGTGCTGCAGGGGCGTGAGCGCCTCATCGGCGCCCCGTGTTACATCGTGGCCCGCTGTTAGCCTCGCGATGCCGGTGCTCCGCATCCTAGTGGCACTGACGCCACAGACCCCGAATCGAGATCCAGCCATCGACGCCTGACTCATTGCTGCACAAGCTGTTACGGTGTTCAAGGGCGGCCACCATCCGAGTGGATGCGGGCCCGAAATTTGCTTTCCTCAGCAGTTCTCCCTGTACACATCCAGCAGTCGAATAGCGCGGGATAGCACCTGAGACCCGCGGTCTGCTCTAGCTTGGCGGCGCCATGAGCGAGCTGAAGATCAGAGCCGATTCGATCCGACCCTACCGGGTTGCGGTCGTGGCCGCATGTCCATTTCCGTGCCCCCGGGGTACCCCGATCCGGATCTATCGCACGGCCGAGGCGCTCGCCCGGCGCGGCCATGACGTCCATGTCGTGACCTATCATCTGGGCGACCCCTGCGAAGCCCCGCCATTCACGATTCACCGCATAGCCGACGTCCCCACTTACCGGAAATACTCCCCCGGTCCGAGCTGGCAGAAGCTTGGCATCGTCGATCCCCTGGTTGTCGGTCGCCTGAGAGACCTCATGCGGGCGTCGGGGTTCGATGTCATCTATGCTCATCATGTCGAGGGACTCCTGCTTGCGCTCGCCGCCCGCGGCCGAATGCAGGTCCCGATCGTGTTCGACGCCCACACACTGCTCGAGTCGGAGCTTCCGTTCTACCCGATGGGCCTGGGGCACTCCCTCAAGGCTGGAGTGGGCCGGGTCCTCGACACCGTCCTGCCCCGGTTCGCGACTGGCGTGATCGCCGTCTCCGAGGAGATCCGGCGAGCGTTCGAGGCGCACAGTCCCGAGCTGGTGGGCCGCATCTCGGTCATTCCGAACGGGGTCGAGGTCGACGCGTTCGACCTCGGACCCGGGTCCGCCGCCTCAGGCCGGAACACGCTGATCTATACCGGGAATCTGGCAGCGTACCAGGGAATCGATCTCATGCTGCGAGCGTTCGCGGCGCTCCGGAGCAAGCGGCAGGATGTCCGGTTGGAGATCGTGGCCGAAAGCGGGTTCGCCCAATACGAGCCGCTGGCGCTCGAGCTCGGGGTGCGGGACTCGATCGACCTGATTCCGCTCTCCTTCACTGAGGTCCCCCAGCGCCTCGCCGCCGCCACGGTCGCCCTCAACCCGAGGACCCAATGTGGGGGAGTCCCGCAGAAGCTGCTCAACTACATGGCGGCGGGCCGACCCATCGTGTCGTTCGCCGGATCGGCCAAGCATCTGCGCCACGGGGAGGACGGCTGGGTGGTAGCGAATGACGACGTAGGCGGATTCGCCGACGCGATCAATCATCTGCTGGAGGACAGACCCATGGCCCGGATCATGGGCGAGAAGGCGCGGCAGTATGTGCGAGCCGAGCGGAGCTGGGAGAGCGTAGGCCAGCGCATCGAGCAAGTGTTCCGGGACGTGCATGGCGACTGACCTACTCCCGGCCGCCCCACCAGTCACCGTCGTCGTGATCAGCTACAACGGCGGTGAGCGCACCCTGGGCGTGCTGCGCGCGCTCCAGAAGCAGGAGAGCTCGCTTGCGGCCATCCTGGTGGTGGACAACGGCTCGACCGACGGCAGCCAGGAGCGGATTCGAGCGGAGTTTCCCGCCGTCTCGCTCATGCAAATGGCCGAGAACCAGGGCCTGCCGGCCGCCCGCAATGCGGGGCTGCGGTGGGCGACAACCGACCTCGTGCTGCTGCTCGATCACGACGTCTACGTCGATCCACTCTGCATTGTCCGTCTGCTCGACCTGTACCGGGAGCGGCCGGCAGCCGTGATCTTCCCCCGGGTGCGCCTCCATCCTGAGCGCGGCGTAGTTCAGACCGATGGCGCGGAAGCGCACTTCATCGGCACCATGACCCTGCGTCGCGCAGGATCGGAGAGTTCGAGCTCGCCGCAGGTTCCGGAGTCCGTGCCAGCCGGTATCGGCGCCTGTATGCTGGTCCAGCGACAGCTCGTGCTGGAGGCAGGTGGTTTCGATGAGCTCTTTTTCTTCTACTTCGAGGATCATGAGTTCTGTCTCCGCCTCCGCTCCCTGGGCCATGAGATCCTGTGTGAGCCGCGGGCGGTGGTCTATCACGAGCGCGGGGCGGGTACTCCGGGGCTGTCGTTCCGGGGCAGGGGAGCCTACCCGGCACGACGTCTGTATCTGACGGTGCGGCACCGGCTGCTGACCATCCTCGTTCACTACAACCTCCGCACCTTGCTCGTGCTCGCTCCGGCGCTGGCGCTGTACGAGCTGGCAGGAGGGGTGTTGGCGGTGTCGGCCGGGCACGGACGGCAATGGGGCAACGCATGGGCCTGGACGTTCGCGAACGCCGGCGTGATCCGCGATCGGCGGCGGCGGATGCAGCGAACCCGGCGGGTGCGGGACCGCGACCTGTTGTCCGGCGGTCCCCTGCCTCTGGCCCCGGGCCTCCTGAACAAGGGAGCGGCGAGGACCGCCGCCGAGGTGCTCTCCACCGTCCTGGAAGGCTATTGGCAGCTCACGCGACGTTGGGTCGCCTGATGTCGCTGCGGACGATCTCGGTGGTGATTCCCTGTTACCGCCACGCCAATGACCTGACACGCTGCCTGGCTGGGCTGGCCGCCCAGGTCGTCGAGGTGGCGTTCGAAGTGATCGTCGTGAACAGTGCCGCGGATCCTGCGGTGGCGGCCGCGGCCACCGAGGGAGGAGCCCGGCTGGTAGAGAGCCAGGGCAGACTTCTTCCCGGGCCGGCCCGCAATCTCGGCGCGACGCACGCCCTGGGCGAGGTGCTCGCCTTCATCGACGCCGATTGTGTTCCTGAGCCAGGCTGGCTGGCCGCCGCCTGGACCGCCCGCAAGGCCGGTGCCCGTCTGGTCAGCGGCCCTGTGCTTCACGCGTTGCCGCTGCACCCCATCGCGGTGAGCGACAACCTGCTTCAGTTCGCCGACTTTCCGGGCAACCGGCCGGATGGAGCCGCGCGCTACTTCGCCGGCTGTAACCTGGCGATCAGCCGCGCGGATTTCGAACGGGTGGGAGGCTTTCCCGACCGGAGCCTGCCGGCCGGTGAGGATACGGTTTTCTGCGCCGCCGTGCTGGCTTGCTGGCCCGACGGGCTGCAGTTCAAGCGCGCCATGCGGGTTCGTCACACCGGACGCACGACGTTCGGGGCCTTCCTCGATCACCACGCCACCTTCGGCTACTGCCGGGGCGCGCTCGACCTGCATCTGTCGCCATGGCACCGGACCTGGGGCGCCCACCGACTGATGGCCCCGCCGGTAGCGGCCAAGCGTCTCAGTTACATACTCGGGCGAGGGGCACAGTGGGACTGGGGACAGCTTGCCCGAACCCTGCTGCTGCTGCCGATCGTGCTGCCCGGCCTCTTCGCCTGGGCAGCAGGATTCCGGCGCGGCTTGCAAGCCACTGCTCGAGCCGGCCAGTGAGCGGGCCCATTCGTCTGGGATTGCTCGGCTGCGGCCGGGCCGCCGAACGGTTGCATGTTCCCGCGATCGGTCCGGCAACCGCAACACAACTCACCGGAGTTTTCGACCCGGTCCGCTCGAGGGGTGAACAGATCGCCTCCAGGCAGAGCGGCTGTCGTGTGTTCGAGTCGGCCGAGTCGCTGGTCGGCAGCGGAGAGGTCGACGCGGTGATCGTGGCCAGTCCGGCGGAGAGTCACGCGGCGATGGCGAGTCTCGCCTTGCTGGCGGGGCTGCCGGTGCTGATCGAGAAGCCGGTTGCCGGCTCCCTCGACGAAGGAACCCGGCTCGAGGCGGTTCAGCAAGAGACCGGCGTCGCCGTCATGGTCGGTCTCAACCGGCGCTGGTGGGCGCCCGCAATCAACCTGCGCCAGCGACTGGATCGGCCCCCCCGCGTCCCGGCAGTGGTAAAGATGGAGCTGGTGAGCGATGTGGGCGGCTGGTCGGCCCTGTCGGCCACGAGCGACCCGCTCGATGATCTGGGCACTCATCAGCTCGATCTGCTCCGGTTCCTCTTCAGCTGTGAGATCGAGACGGTGCGGGCAACACGGCCGGCACCCGAGGAGTTTCACCTGTCCGTGCGGCTGCTGGATGGAACCCAGGCCACCTGCATTGCGGCTTACCGCAACCGCTCCCAGGAAATGATCCAGGTGTCGATCGGCTCCGAGCGGAGCCGGCTCCTGGTTGGATCGGAGCGGATCCAGCCCGCGTCCGGCGGCCTCCGCAAGGCACTCGACATCGGCGATACGGTCTACCGGCGGATGCGGCGCCGTCGCGGGGGCCTGTCCCGCTCCTACGCCGCACAGCTCACCTCTTTCGCCGCATGCGTGCGTGACCGCACCCCTGCGTCTCCCTGCCTCCACGATGGCATGGCCGCGCTGCGGGCCATCGGGGCGGCTCGCGCTTCTCTGGTCTCCGGAGGAGCCGACGTTCCCATAACCTCGACTCGTGAGCCATGACCGACATCCTTCCCGATTCCAACCGCGTACTGATGATTGCTCTGGATGCCGCCGAGCCGCGCCTGATAGAGCGATGGACGGCTGACGGTTCTCTCCCGACGCTGAAGCGGCTCCGCGAGCAAGGCGTGTACGGCCGCCTGGATTCGTCCGCCGACTGGCTGGGCGGATCGCCTTGGCCGACTTTCTATTCCAGTCAGACACCGGCAGAGCATGGCTTCTACAGCTATCTCGCCTGGCGTCCGCAGGAGATGGCCTCGGTCCGGCCGACACCCGACTATCTGCCCATGGCGCCGTTCTGGTACGACCTGAGCCGTCAGGGTCCCCGGGTTATCGCGGTAGACATCCCGCTCACCTACGAGCCGAAGCCATTCAACGGCCTCCAGGTCTCCAACTGGGCTACCCATGAAGCCCTGGTTCCACCGGCTACCTATCCTGCCGATCTGATGGACCTCCTCCGGAGCAAGTTCGGGCCACCTCGACGCAGCAACGAGGAGTATGGTTTGCTCCCGTATAACCGGCTGCTCGACATTCGCGACGATCAGCGCATCCTGGCCGATGGCGTGAGCCGCCTGGCAAGGCTGCTGATGGAGAAGGAGACGTGGGATCTGTTCCTGATCGCCTTCTCCACTACGCACCGCTGCGGACACAAGCTGTGGGACCACTCGGGGGTCAAGGGTGAGGTGCCATCAGGCAGCGTAGCCGAGTATGACGATGCGCTACGGCAGGTCTACATCAGTGCCGACCGCGCGGTGGGTGAGCTCATCGAAACCGCCGGCCCGGATGTCACTACCCTGGTGTTCTCTCTGCACGGTATGGGAGAGAATACCTCCAGGTGCGAGCTCCTGCCCGACATGCTCCAGCGGGTGCTGGCAGGGGGAGTCATATCGGACCAGCCGGCCGGGAAGCGGGGCCTGCTCAAGAAAGTTCGCGAGCTCATCCCCAACCGGTGGCGGAATACGATCAAGGACCACATGCCGCTGGCGCTTCAGGATTGGCTTACCTCATACTGGCGAATGGGCCGGTCGGACTGGTCGAAAACCCGAGCCTCCTGTCTGGTGGCGGACCTGCAGGGCTACGTGCGGTTCAACGTGCGGGGCAGGGAAGCGGAAGGCATCGTTGAGCCCGGGTTGGAATATCAGCAGCTGGTGGCGGAAATCACGGAGGGCCTGCGCAGCTTCGTCGACGAGGACAGCGGGCAGCCGGTGGTCAGAGAGGTCAAGACCTCGGCGGAAGTGTTTCCCGCAGGTGCCAGTCGCGACCTTCTGCCGGATCTCATCGTTCAGTGGAACCTCACGCCAGTAGCCTCGCAACGGCGGATCGTCTCTCCACGATTCGGCGCCATCGACCTGCCCATGCCGGGAAAGAACATCAGCGGACGAAGCGGAAACCATCGCCCCCACGGTTTCCTGATCGGAGCCGGGCCAGGAATTCAGCCAGGCACGATCGAAGGATGTCACATCATGGACCTCGCTCCCACAGCGTACGAGCTTCTGGGTCGGACGCCACCTGACTCGATGCAGGGCCAGGCCATACCATTGGGAGCCATAGAGGCAGCGAGGCCTTGAGTGGAGTCCTGTTGCCTCGATGCGGGCCGCGGGGTTGCCCAGGCAAGTGCAGGGGGTCATTTTCCCCCGCTGGGGAAGAAACCAGCTCTCTGGCAGCGGCAGCTCCGGCTTGCGCCCGGCTAGAAAGTGCCTTAGCTGATGGAAGCTAAGTAGCCATATGCTTGTGAGTTATACTGGCCCCCGTAGCTCAGATGGATAGAGCAGCAGTTTCCTAAACTGTTGGCCGCGTGTTCGAGTCACGCCGGGGGCATGCGGGCGGTGCCGTCGATGCCGCAGGATCTCGTCAAGAACCCTATTGCTGGACACACATGGCAACGACAGTGGAACCGACCCGGACAGGCCCAGCCGCAGCTCCCGTAGCGACAACGCCCTGGTACCAGCGGCACCAGCGGTACCTTCTGGCCGGAATCGCGGTTCTGGCAGTGGCAGCGCTCGCCGCGTGGTTCATCCTGGCGAGCGCGAGGCGGAAAGAGGAGTTTGCCGCGAGGAGCCTGAATCAGGCAAGGACGGCCGCAGAGGCGGGGAATCTGCCTCTGGCGTCCAGTGAGCTGCAGCGGCTGATCTCGGCCTACAAGGGCACCGACGCGGCCAGTGAGGCCGTGATCACTCTCAACCAGGTGCGGATGGTCAACGGCCAGAGCGAGCTGGCCGCGGTGGGGCTCAGAGAGTTCCTGGCCGGCAAGCCAGCTCCCAAGTATGTCCCGCCGGCCACCGGACTGCTGGCCGCCGCGCTGGAGAATTCCAGAAAGTGGGTCGAGGCGGCCAATGCCTATACCCAGGCCTCGAACGCCTCCGACGTCGATTACCTGAAGGCGAAATACCTGGTGGACGCAGGTCGCGCTTTCCGCGAAGGTGGCAAGCCTGAGGATGCCGCCAAGGCCTATCGGACCGTGCTGCAGAAGTACCCCAAGGCGCCCAGTGTGACGGAGGCCGAGGTTCGGCTGGCAGAGGTGACCGGCGGGCGGATGTAGGGGGCGTTAGCGGGGCAGCTGGGGGGCAGAAGTTCGCAAGCGGGGGCCTGGGATGGAGGCCCCATTTTGTTGGGCTAAATGAAAGTGACGTATAAGATATGTTATGTTAAGTGGGGTTGGGGAAAACTGTGGAGAACTGTGGACTACTGCCCCACGCATGATGTCTATGTTGTTATAGGGTAGAGATATACGGAATGTTTCCACCTGGATCGACCCTGCTACTTACCCTCCCACACTCCGCGGAACAGCAGCCGACCCTGACCTGCCAGCCAAACATCCGCAGCCCGGCCGCCGTCCCGTTCCGCCCGTACTCGGAGCTCGGGTCCTCCCCTGCTCCGAAAGGTCAGCGGTAGCTCGACCTCGGCCCGGCCTGCCAGAGCCAACGCAGCGGCCACCGTCCCGGTCCCGCAGGCCAGCGTTTCTCCCTCCACGCCGCGCTCGAAGGTGCGAATCAGCCAGTGGGCCCCGCGCTCCCGGGGAGGACTCACGAAGTTCACGTTGGCTCCGACCGGGCCGACCCTGGGGTCGGATCGGAGTGCGCGCCCCCGGCGCGCCACATCCACCGATTCGATGTCATTCACCCTGACCACGAGGTGCGGCACTCCGACGAGTCCCAGCGCGAACCAGAGCTCGCCGGTCTCCGATGGAAACCCGGTCAGCTCCCGTGGAAGGTCGCAGTCCGGCAGGCTGATCTCGGCCTCATCGGCCTGGCCGTACGAGATGACTCGAACCTCCCCGGCATCGGTGAGGAGGCAGAATTCCCCCGGCGCCACCAGCTCCAGGTCCACCGAGAGACGGCCGCTACAGAGCGCCGCGTTCCCGCACATGGCCCCGTGGGAGCCGTCCGAATTCCAGTAGGACATCCGCACCTCCCCCGACGGGGCCGGCGTCAGAATCACGAGCCCGTCGGCCCCTACCCCGTTGCGCCGGTCGCAGATGGCTCGCACCCGGGGGGCAGGCCAGGCGTCGGGCGACGTGGCGCGGCCATCGAGCATCACAAAGTCGTTGCCCGAGCCCGTCATCTTGTAGAAGAGAGTCCCCCTCACAGGCGGCCGACGAGCGACTGGAGCCGGAGCCACCACACCATCCAGATGGCCTCCCGGACGATGCGCTTATTCATCTTGCTTTGCCCTTCGACCCGATCGGTGAACACGATGGGGATTTCCACCAGGCGGAACCCCTTCTTCCAGGCCCGGAAGCTCATCTCGATCTGAAAGGAGTAACCGTTGGATCGCACCTTGTCGAAGTCGATTGCCTCGAGCACCTCCCGCCGGAAGCATTTGAAGCCCCCGGTCGAGTCGGCCAGCGGCAAGCCGGTGATCCAGCGAGCGTACTCGTTGGCGCCGATGGAGAGGAGCAGCCGGGAGATGGGCCAGTTGATCACATTGACGCCGGTACGGTACCGGGAGCCGATCACCACATCGGCCTCGTTGGTGGCCCGGATAAAATCCCCGATGAATTTGGGATCATGCGAAAAGTCGGCGTCCATCTCGAAGATGAGGTCATACCCGCGTTCCAGTGCCCAGCGAAACCCGGCCAGGTAGGCCTTCCCCAGTCCTGACTTTGCCGGCCGGTGGAGCACGTGCACTCTGGAGGTGGATGCGGCCAGCTCATCGGCCAACTGGCCGGTCCCGTCAGGCGAATTGTCATCTACCACGAGGACTTCGATCCGGGGATCCTGGTGCAGGATGGCAGGCACCACGAGCGGAAGGTTTACCCTCTCGTTGTACGTCGGCACCACGACCA
>JBDTTD010000029.1:0-16597 GCA_039930805.1 Gemmatimonadales bacterium
ACCACGGCGCCGTCCGGCCCATCCGTGGCCAGCAACTGGCCTTCGGGAAAGACCTTCAGGTGTGAGGCCAACTGCCCGGCGGACCAGCCGGGTGCTCCGGGATAGACGGCGGCGCACAGCTCTATAATCCCGGCGAAGTCCTCGGGGCGGGTGGGTCGGACCGTGACCGAGGATGCGAGGAGACTCATAGGTGCACCATCTCGGGTGCGGCCACCATCCCCTGGGTCCGGGCGCTGTCGAGCAAGGGCAGGACCGTGCCCGAGGTGCGGGCCTGGCAGATGATCTCCAGGTTCAGCTCCCCGATCACCATCATCTCCTGGTTCGCATTCCCCTCCGCCAGGATCCCGTCCCGGGAAAACGCGAAATCACTCGGGGTCAGAATCGATGCCTGCCCGTAGTTGAGGGACACCGCCGGCACCATTGGAAGCGAGCCTACCGTGCCGGAGTGGATGACATACATCTGGTTCTCGATGGCGCGGGCGTGGGCGCAGTAGCGGACCCGCCAGAAACCCTGCCGGTCGTCGGTGCAGCTGGGCACGATGAGGATGTGCACTCCCTGGCGCGCGGCAGCGCGCGCGATCTCCGGAAACTCCACATCGTAGCAGATGGCGATGGCCACCCGGCCGAACTCGGTCTCGAAGATCCGGAGCGTCGTATCCGCGCTCACGTCCCAGTCATCGGTCTCGAAGCGGGTCATGTGGAGCTTTCCCTGCACGCCGTGGTTCCCGCTGGGATCGAAGAGGTACGAGCGGTTGAACACCCGGTCGGAGCCCTCCTCCGCCACCGGGATGGTGCCGGCGACGATATGCAGCCGGTGCTGGCGGGCCAGATCGGCCATCATCTCGACGAAGCGGGGCACCTGCCGGGCCAGCTCCCGGATCTGCACCCGCATGGGGCGGCGGATGTCGCCCAGGCAGAGGAGCTGCACCGTGAAATACTCGGGGAACACCAGGAGATGGCAGCGATAGTCCGCCGCCGTTTCGACCAGAGCGCGAACCTGATCGCGGAACTGGTCGAAGGTGGTGATCGGCCGGATAAAGTATTGCAGGCTGGCAACGCGAATCCGGTTCACGACGCCTCCCGCATTATGCACCGCCCAGCGCCCGCCGCGCCTTGAGGATCTCGATGCGTCGTTCGACCACCTTCTTCTCCCGGTCGGAGACGTCGCTTGCCCGCTCGGCCCGCTTCTTCAACGCCTCCAGCGCGGCCTGTTCGATGTCGAGGTTTACCTGATCCATGCGTATGGCCTCGGCGCTGCCCGGCTGCACTTTGGCCCGCTCCGCCCGCTTGAGGGCAAGCTCGCGCTCCAGCTCGAGCGCCTGCCGGTCCAAGGTCGCCAGCTCGACCCGCTTCTTCGCGAGATCGATCTCCACCTCCCGGAGCTGTTTTCGCCGCTCGAGCAAGTCCTTCTCTCGCTCCAGCGCCTTTTTCTCCGCCTCGAGCGATGCGACTTCCGCCTCGCGTTTCTCCCGCTTGGCTACGTCCTTCTTCTTGTTGGTCGTCTCGATCGCTTGCTTCTTGGCCTCGATCCTGGTCTGGCCGCCGTCGCGCAACGCCATGGCGGTCTGCTCGGCCCGGGCGGCATCCGCCCGGTCCTGCTGGGCCGAGGCGATGTCACGCTGGATGCTGGCTAGATCGCGGGGCGGCACCAGCGCTAGAAAGCTGTCCGAGGCAGCGAGGGACGCCTGGGCGGCCGCCCATCCGGGCGCCAGCAGCGCTAGCGCGAGACCCAAGCCCCAACTCCGGCCCGCTCGTGACGTAGTCATAAAATGTGCTCCCCGATAAAGTTAAGTATACTTGAATATCAATGGGTTGTCCGCCAAAGTCAAATCCCACTTTAGCTTACCGTAAAAATACCCCGTCAGCGAAAGCTGCTAAACTCGGCCAGCGACTTACGCCGGAGACGCGGCACCCGGGCATTGCGGGCCGGATACCCGGTCACGATCAACATTACTGGCCGCTCGTTGGCTGGCCGTTGGAGCAGCTCGCTGAGGAAATTCATGGGATTGGGCGTGTGGGTCAGCGCCACCAGCCCCGAGTGGTGCAGCGCGGCCAGCAGGAATCCGACCGCAATCCCGACCGACTCGTTGACGTAATAGCGTGGCCGACGCTCTCCTGCCACACTGATGCCATAGCGCTCGGCGAAGACCGCGATCAGATACGGCGCCGTCTCCAGGTACGGTTTGTGGGCGTCGGTGCCGAGTGGCGCCAGGGCCGCCAGCCATTCGGCAGGAGCGGTGGCGTAGAATTCCTCTTCTGCCTGCTCCGCTGCCACGCGAATGCGCTGCTTAAGCCCTGGATCCGACACCACCACGAAGTGCCACGGCTGAAGATGAGCTCCGCTCGGGGCGCTACCGGCGGCTTCCAGGCAGGATTCGATGATGCTCCGAGACACTGGCCGGTCGCTGAAGTGACGGGTGGTCCGGCGCCGCTGCATGTCGGCGGCAAACGCCCGGCTTCGCGCTTCCATCTCGGCAGCAGGATACTCCCGATAGCCGCGCAGGGGCTCGAGGACGGGCTCGGTGGGGAATCGGGGCATCGGATCCTCGCGTAGATTGACGGGTGTCTGCTCGTCGGCTGAATATGAGATTAGCACCAGGGGCGCGACAGATCATCCGCCGAGGGGAAAGACGGCGGTGATCCGCAGGTGGCCTGAAACGCCTCCAGGACACGACGGGGTCATGCCGCACAGCGACCGCTCCCGCCGATCTGTACTATTGTACGCGAAAACAATGGCTATGGCTGACGATTCATTCCGCTAAGGAGGGCCGCACTGGGCCACTACTTCGCCGCACTCTTCGTGCTCGGCTTCTGCGTCGCGCTTTCCGGTGCGCGCGGATTGTCTGCGCAGGAGGCTACCGTCCGAGTCGAGATCAGCGGTGTCGGTGGGGCCATCGAGGAGAACGTCCGCCAGGTGCTCTCCCTGGCCCGGGCTGCGGAGAACGGGAGCTTGCCGGTGGCTCGGATCCGGCGACTCCATGGCCTGGCTGGAGCCGAGATCGAGCTGGCCCTCCAGCCGTTCGGCTACTACCGGCCGCGGATCGAGTCGGGGCTGCGACAAGTGGGCGACATCTGGGTGGCCCGGTACGCCATCGCGCCCGGGCGTCCGGTGTTAGTGCGCGGAGTGAATCTTTCACTCAGCGGGGCGGGCCGCGACGAGCCAGTGTTTCGTCGCCTGGTGGCGGGCTTTCCTCTCCAGGTCGGCGACACCCTGCGGCATGCGGAATACGAGGTGGCCAAGCTCGGCTTTCTCGCCGTCGCCGCTGACAGTGGGTATCTCGCCGCCGCCTTCGACACCGCGCTGATCCGGGTCGACCGGAACGCCGCCAGCGCCGAGATCGTGCTGCGGTTCGAGACCGGGGAACGGTTCCGCTTTGGTGCGGTAACCTTCAACCAAAGCGTTCTCGATCCCGCGCGACTGCAGTCCCAGGTCCCCTTCCAACCGGGAGAGCTCTACCGGGCGGATAAGCTGCTCCAGCTCCAGACTGCGCTGGCCGAACAACCCTACTTCAGTCGGGTCGAGGTCCGACCCCTGGTGGCAGAGGCGCGGGATGGCGAGGTGCCGATCGCGGTGGATCTGGTGCCGGCCCGCCCCCAGGCCTATGAGGTCGGTGTCGGATACGGTACCGACACCGGGCCGCGCGGTACCGCCAAGATCGAACTCCGCCGCCTGAACCGGGCGGGGCACCGGGCCGAGGCCGAGCTCACCGCCTCGACAGTGGAGCGAAGCGTCTCGGCCCAATACATGATTCCCGCCGTGCTATCGCAGGCCGGGTTGCTGACCATCTTCGGCGGCTACGCCAACCTCGATCCCACAACCAGTCGGAGCGAGGCGATCCTGGCCGGCGCCCGGCTCAGCCGGCCTCGCGGGCGCTGGCGGGAGACGTTGTCGCTCGCCTTCCGGCACGAGTCGTTTGAGGTGGGAGTGGACCGTGGCATCGCCGACCTCCTCATCGGCGGAGGAAGCTGGGAGTACACCGCGGCCACTAACCGGATATTCCCCTCCCGCGGACAGCGGATCCGCTTCGAAGCCCAGGGAAGCCCCGGCGGGGCGGTATCCAGCGCCAGCTTCGTGCAGGCCAAAGTGAGCGGCAAAGTGATCCGGAGCCTGGGCTCCCGCACCCGCATTCTGACCCGTGCCGAAGTGGGCCGCCTCTTCACCGGCGATTTCCACCAGCTTCCTCCCACCATCCGTTACTTCACCGGCGGCGACCAGAGCGTGCGGGGCTACCGTTACCTCGATCTGGGTCCCCGCGATGGGGCAGGGAATGTGATCGGAGGCAGGGCGCTGGTCACCGCAAGCGTCGAGCTGGACCATCGGGTGTTCGAGCGGTGGTCAGTCGCGACGTTTTACGATGCCGGCAACGCGCTCGACGAACTGGCGCTCTCCCTGGAGCAAGGTGCCGGGGCCGGGATCCGCTGGCTGTCGCCCATCGGGCTGATCCGGCTGGATGGCGCCTTTGCGGTGAGCCGGACCGGCTCGCCGTTCCGCATCCATTTCTCCATCGGGCCCGACCTGTGAGGAGGCGGAGGTGGGTGCGCGGTGTACGCTGGACGATCGGGATCCTCGGGGCGGTTCTCCTGCTGGTCGCCGTCTCGGTCTGGTTCGCCCTCTCCAACGAATGGGCGGCCCAGCGGCTGCTTGCGGAGGCGGTCAAGCGTACCCCCGCCCTGGTGCGGGTGGGACGGGTGAGCGGTCCTCTCGCCGGCCCGCTCGAGCTGCGAGACGTCGTCGTGCGCACTGAGGCGATGAGCGCTCGGGTGGACCGTTTACTCCTCGAGTGGCGGCCCGCCGGTCTCTTCCGACGGCGAGTGGAGATCGAGCGACTGCATCTCTCCGGCGTGCGGGTGGTCCTCCCGGACAGCGTCCCCGAGAGTCCGGATACTCTGCCGGGATCGAGGCAACGGATACACCTGCCGGTTGAGGTGCAGCTTGGGGACGTGCGACTGGAGCGGGTGACGGTGGACGCGCCCGGAGGCCTCAAGCTTCGCGACGGCACCCTTACCGTTGAAGGAAGAGCCCGAGACTATGCTTTCCAGCTGGCGGGAGCGATCTCCACCCCGGCGGTGCAGGAGATCAAGGTTCGCGCCGCGGCCCGCGGCGACCTGGATCGCCTGACGCTGGACAGCGCGACGGCCTCTCTCCTCGACGGGAAGGTGACTGCGGCTGGCGCCGTCCGCTGGTGGCCCGAGATTGGTTGGCAGCTCGCCCTGGCCGGGCGGGGGCTCCGGCCGGCGCCGCTGGCTCCCGATTCCGCGGCATGGCCCGGTGCGATCTCCTTCCGGGCCGCGACGGAGGGCGTGCTCGATAGTGCCGGCCCGGTCGGCCGAGTGGTGTTGGACACCCTCACTGGAGACCTGCGCGGCCAACCGCTCGGCGGTGCGTTGACAGTTCAAGCCAGCGGCGATCGGTACGCTATACCCCGGCTGGTGCTGACCTGGGGCGCAGTGCGGCTCGCCGCCGCGGGTGTGATCGGCGATTTGCTCGACCTGAGCTTCGAGCTCTCTGCCTCGAGGCTCGGCCTTGTCCTGCCAGGAGCCGCCGGCTCGCTATCCCTCCGCGGCACCGCCACCGGACCGCGCGACTCGGCGCAAATTCAGACGACCTTCTCCGGGCGGGGGCTCCGTTACCAGGAGAATCGTCTGGCGCGGCTGAACGGCCGGGCCGACCTCGGTTTGGCTCCGAATGGCCGCACCGATCTGGACCTGCGCGGCGAGAATGCCGAGGTCTCTGGCCGGCGGATCCAGCGGGTCATGGTGGTCGCCCGCGGTACTCGGAACCGGCACCGGGTCAGGGCCCGAGTGGAAGCCCCCGAGGCCAGCCTCCGGCTCGCGCTCGATGGGGGGATCGGCGAGGACAGCACCTGGAATGGGGCCATCGGCGCGCTCGATATCACGAGCGCGGAGGTGGGGGAGTGGCGGTTGGTCAGCGCGGTACCCGTGTCCGCAGGTTCCGCCACCGTGCAGCTGGACCAGCTCTGTCTCCGGTCCGGCGAGGTGACTCGTTTCTGTGCTGCCGGCGCCTGGCATAAGTCGGGCAGCTGGCGGGCCGCCTCACGCCTGAAAGAGGTGCCCCTCTCGCTTGCCGCCGCCTTCCTTCCTGAGGGCTGGTCGGTCGAGGGGACCCTCGACGGCAGCGCAGTTGCCTCTGCCACGGCCAGCGGGAGGCTCGAGGCTCACGTCACTCTCCAGCCCGCGGAGGCGGTGCTGGGCTACGTGGCTGACTCGGTCACCCACCGGATGGCGCTCGATCGGGGAGAGTTAGAGCTGAAGGCCGGTCGCCAAGGGGTGCGCGGAAGGCTGACCGTCGAGCTCTCCGGAGACGATCGCGCCCCGATCGGCGTGCTCAATGCCACGGCCGAACTGCCGGATTACACCCGGCTGGGCCAGACCATCGCGCGCCAGCGGGTGACGGGACGACTGGAAGCCCGGCTCCCAGACCTCTCCTCTCTCCGGCCGTTCGCCGACAGTCTGGAGACCCTGTCCGGTTCTGTCTCGCTCAACCTGGCGGCGAAGGGCACCGTGGGCTCGCCCAAGATCGAAGGACGCTTGAGTACATCCCAGCTCTCCGTGCGGCACCAGGCTGGGTGGGCTGCACGGGGCTCGCTCGCTGCCGGCCTCGAGGCGGAGGTGGCGGCCGACCGCTCGCTCACCGGGGAGGTTCGGATTCGCCCGCGGGACGTCGTCCTCGAGCTCCCGGGCGACACCCTCGTTCGAACCATCGGGTTGGATACCGGCAGTGTAGACCTGCGAGCCGGGGCGAGCGGGGTGGTGGGAGAGATCATCCTCGCGCTGACCGAGAGGGGCGGCCGTCCACTGGGGACGGTGAGCGGGGAGCTCGCGCTGCCCGAGTACACCAGGCTCGGCGAAACTCTGACCCTGCAGCCGGTGCGGGTCCGGCTGGAGGGCCGCCTGCCCGACCTCGGCGCGTTCCTCGAAGTCGCTCCAGCCGGCGCGCTCACCGCGCTCTCCGGCAGCGCCGACCTCGATCTCCGGGTGGACGGCTCGGTCGGCGCTCCGGAGGTGAGCGGAAGGCTACGGGTCCGCGATGCCCGGGCGACTCACGCGCGCGGTTGGTCCGCCGCTGGATCGCTGGCGGCGGATCTGGACGCCGCTCTGGGCCGCGACAGCGCCATGTCGGGCGAGCTCCGGATCCTGCCGCTCGGGGCGACGTTCGAGTACCCGGGTGACAGGGGCCGTCAACGACTAACGGTCGACACCGGGTCGGTCCACCTGCGGGCCGGTCCCGGCGGAGTGCGAGGAACGCTCGCGCTCCGGCTGGCCGATCGGGGAGGTAAAACAGTGGGGTGGATGGATGGCGCCGTGGCCTTGCCCGGATACCGCAAGCTGGGGCAGGCCGCGGAGGGTCAGGCTCTTGCCGCCGATCTTCAGGGCCGGCTGGACGATCTCTCGTTCGTCGAGGCGGTCACCGATCGGGTGGACAGCCTGGCGGGACGGGTCACCGTCGACCTCAATGTGGATGGCACCCTGGCCCAGCCCCGGGTAACCGGCGGCCTGGCCTTCCACGACGGGGCGGCCAAGCTGCCGGCCCTGGGCCTCCGGCTCCGGGAGCTGCAGCTCGAGGCGAAGGGAGACAGGGGTGGCGTCATCGCCCTCTCCGGGGGGGCTCGCTCCGGCCCGGGACGCCTGGTCCTCGAGGGAACCTGGCCGCTCGACGCGAGCACCGAGAGTCCGGCCCGGCTTACCATCCGGGGCGAGCGGTTCGAGGCGGTGGACCTTCCCGAGGCCCGGGTGCTGGTGTCACCCCGACTCGACGTCGCGCTCACCGGAAAGCGGGTCGAAGTGAAGGGCGAGGTCGGAGTGCCCTTCGCGCGCATCGCGCTGGCGGAGATTCCGGCGACCGCGGTCCCGGTGTCGGACGATGTCGTGTTCGTCGACTCGACCGCGACCCCCACTCCGGTCCTCGACATCGCGACCCAGGTCCGAGTGGTGCTGGGCGATAGCGTCAGCTTCAAGGGATTCAACTTCACCGCCGACCTGGGCGGCAGCCTCCTCGCAATCGAGCGGCCCGGCAGCCCGCCCACCGCCACTGGGGAACTGGTGATCGAGCAGGGCCGATACAAGGCCTACGGGCAGGACCTCTCGATCTCTCAGGGACGGGTGCGGTTCGGCGGTGGCCCGGTGGATGATCCAGGGCTCGACATCCGGGCCACCCGCACCGCGGACGACGGGGTGGTGGCGGGCCTCGATATCGCCGGCACCCTCAAGGCCCCCGAGGTCACGATCTTCTCGGAGCCCCCGATGGCCCAGAGCGAGGCGCTGGCCTACATCGTCCTGGGCCACCCGCTGGGCGAGAGCGGCTCATCGGAGAATAGCACCCTGTTGGCCCAGGCGGCCCAGTCGCTCGGCCTGAGGGGCGGCAACCTCCTGGTCCGTACGCTGGGCCGCGGGGTCGGCCTGGACGAGGCTCGCATCGAGACCGAAGGCGATTTGAGCGAGGCCTCGTTCGTGGCCGGGAAGTACCTCTCGCCCAACCTCTACGTCAGCTATGGTATCGGTCTCTTCGATCCGGTCAGCACCCTGCGGTTGCGATATGTCCTCTCCTCTCACTGGACGCTACAGGCGGAGACCGGCACCGCTACGGGGACCGACCTGTTGTACCGGATCGAAGCGGGGAGGTAATGACTTACCGCCAGCGGAACAGCTTCAGGGCCAACCCAAAGCTGACCACCATCCATGCGATGATGATCGCCATCTCGGGCGCTACGGACTGCCAGCCGGCGCCCCGGAGGATGGTTGCTCGAAGCGCATCGATCACGGCCGTGAGGGGTAAGGCCTGAATGACCGGTTGGATCTGATCGGGGAAGCGGGTCGCCGAGAAGAAGACGCCGGAGAAGATCCACATCGGAAGCATCACAAGATTCATGAGTCCGGACGCGCCTTCCATCGTCCGGGCCCGGGAGGCAATCAAGAGTCCGAGTGAGGCAAAGGCCAGAGAGGACACCAGGCAGATAACCACCAGGAGCGGCAGGGACCCTCGCAGCGGGACTCCGAACACCAGCACCCCGAAGCCGAGCAGGAGGCCGACCTCGAGGAAAAGCAGGGTGAGGCGGGAGAGGACGAAGGAGGCGAGAAACTGCCAGCGGGACATCGGCGTGGCGACGAGGCGCTTGAGCAGCCGTTTCTTTCTGGCGTCGACGATGGCGAAGCCCAGGCCCCAGATGCCGCTCCCCATCAGGTTCATTCCCAGCAGGCCGGGCACCAGGAAATCGATATACCGGGCGCCGGGCTCATGCACCAACCGGTCTTGCACCCGCACTCGATTCTCGCGTCCGGCCGACCGCTGCACCACGTCGTCAACCAGAAGGCGTGCCGTCCGGCTTTCCGGCCTGGTCTCATCGTAGTGGTACTCCACCTGCCCACCGGCCGATGGCATCACCACCAG
The DNA here is from genome assembly GCA_039930805.1 of Gemmatimonadales bacterium. GTDB lineage: Bacteria > Gemmatimonadota > Gemmatimonadetes > Gemmatimonadales > GWC2-71-9 > CAVVWJ01. Next base: position 9,407 of record JBDTTD010000029.1, read on the forward strand.
GGCCAGGTCGCCGATCCGGAGGCCTTCCATCGCCGCCGAGTCAGCGAGCAGGGAGACGTTCATCTCCCCGGTATGCCTTAATGCTTCCGCTAGACGAGCCGCGTTGGGGAGGCTGTTGACTACGGCGACAGCCGTCCGGTCAGGGGCACGATTGCGGAACGCAATGCCGAGCCCGGCGGCGAGCAAGACCGGGAAGATGAACACCCAGAACACCGCCTCCGGCTCGCGAAAGAACTCGCGGTAACGTACCCGGGTGAGTTGGACCAGCGGGTGATCGGCCAACCGGCCGGGCGATTCACTCATCGCGGAGATGCCGGCCGGTGAGCGAGACGAAAACGTCCTCCAGGGTGGCCGAATGGGTCCGGAGCTCGGCCAGCTGGGCGCCCACCCGATGCAGCTCGCTCAGAAGCACCGGCATCACCCGATGCAGCTCGGTCACGTGAACCTGGTAGGTGCCGTTGTGGCGCTCGGCGGCAGAGACGCCCGCAATGGCGCGGAGCACGTTCTCGTCGATGGTCGATGGCGAGGCAAGGGCAAACTCGACCACATGCTCGGCCTCGAGCCGGGCGATGAGTGCCCGGGGAGAGCCAAGCGCAATCATCCTGCCGTGGTCCACGATGGCCACCCGGTCGCACAGCCGCTCCGCTTCTTCCATATAGTGGGTGGTGAGCAGGATGGACCGGCCGTCGGACTTGAAGCCTTCGATCAGGCCCCAGAGCTGGCGCCGGGACTGAGGGTCGAGTCCGGTGGTCGGCTCGTCTAGAAAGAGGAGCTCGGGATCACCCACCAGGGCACAGGCCAGCGCCAGCCGCTGCTTCTGACCGCCTGAAAGCCCGCCCACCCGGGAGCTGGCCTTCTCCCCCAGCTGCACCATCGCGATGACCGCATCTGGGGTGGGGCCCTTCCGGTAGAAGCTGCGGAAGAGGCGGACCGTCTCCGCCACCGTGAGCTTCTCCGAGAACTGAGTCTCCTGGAGCGAGATCCCGAGCCGCTCGCGCAGCTCGCGGTCGTCCTTGCCCCAGTGGCGCCCGAGCACCGTGACCTCACCGGCGTCGGGGGTGTTCAGCCCCTCGCAGATCTCGATGGTCGTGGTCTTGCCCGCACCGTTGGGTCCCAGCAGGCCGAAGCACTCGCCGGCGAAGACCTCGAGATCGAGGCCATCCACCGCGACGACATCCTCATAGGCCTTGCGGAGATTCCGAACCTGAAGTGCCGGCTCGCCGGAAGCCGATTGCATGGGAGAATCATAACGCCACCCATGCGGGGTGGCGCGACCCCTCCGTGTCAGTGCTTGCGGCGGCGGGACCAGCTTTCGCGCAGGGAGGTCCAGGCGCTCTGCCACTCGTCCGGCGGCACCAGGAGCACGTAGCCGACGAGCACACCGGCCATGTAGACGGCGGCCTGTACCATGGGGGAGGGATCTGAAGCGATCAGAAGCATGATGGTTACCTTGCCGTTCCGGCGGTCTGAATCATCTGTGCATTAAGGGCCTGGGAGATCCGCTCCTTCGAATCCGCCAGATGAGCTCGGGTGTACGGGTCCAGCTCCACCCGTCGCAGCAGGGCGCGGTCCAGCTCACCGCCGAGCTCCGCGAGGGTGGCCCGGGCGAGCGTGCGGGCATCTTCCGGGGTCTCCGGGAGCGGGCTCACGAGCATCCGGATCAGGCTATTGAGATAGAGCCGCTGGAGATCGCGTCGGACCGACGTGATGTTCCGCGGCGCTTGGGTGTTGCCGGGAGCCGGGTAGGCCGCCTCGGACCAGATGGCCCGGGTGAGGGTCGCGAACAGCTCGGGAATCGCCAGCGTCGGCTGATTCTCCGGTGCCCGGAGCTCCGCATCACGAATCCGGGCCAGCACGGCAGGGTCGAGCAGCTGCCCCAGCAGCGAGGACTGCTGCGCAAGCGCCCAGGTGTGCACCGGGAAGTCGATGCGGCCGTCCGCGCCGGGCGTGGATCCCCAGTGCCGCCACCGGTCCGGGCCGAGCTGGCTCAGCAGGTCGGGCCGGAAGCGATAGGCCTGCTCCCCGAACCCGGCCTGGGTGATGAAGGCCAGGGCCTCCCGCTGCCGCGCGGCCGGCACCGTGGTCAATGCCGGCCTGCCCGATGGGTCGCCCCGGTGATCCCGAGCCGTCGTCGCTCCACCCAGATACTTGGTGGTGAGCAGGATCGCGTACCAGCGATCGTTCAGCAGATCGCTGAACGCGATCCGCAGGCGGGCGTAGCTCTCGCCCGGCGCGACCATGCGGGTGTCTAGTGAATCGAACAGCCCATTGATCAGGGTGACCCGATCGCGGGCCCACTCCAGCGGATCACTGGTCTGGTCGTAGCGCGAGACCGTGGGATCGAGACCGAAGCCGCCGAACCCCGCATCCTCATCGGTGCCGTACAGGTGCGCCGGGTCAGCGGCTTCCCTTGCCACGGTGCGGAGAGCATTGATCTCCGCGTCGGGCGTCCAGACCGGAGCCGCCGAGTTAGAGCCCTTTCCCTTTGACGCGGCCAGCTCACGGGGACCGAGCGACGCGTAGCCGTAACGGATGGCCCAGCGGTCGTAAGTGCCGATGGTGCCGGCGTGGTAGTCGCCCTGCTTTTCGGGATCGAGCGAGAGCGCGGGCGGGCTGTAGTCCATCACCGACACGCCAAGTCCATTCGTCTTCGTAAAGGTCCGATCGGCCAGCTGCGCCTTGGTAGCGCCGGCGGAGCCCCGGAAGTTGTGCCGTAGCCCGAGCGTGTGCCCGACCTCGTGCATGATCAGCGCCTTGAGCGCCTGCCCGATGTAGCGCCGGGTGACTGAGCGGCCATCGGGCCCGCTGCGCGCCGCTATCAGGGCCCGGGTCAGGGTACCCTCGCGCCGCATTCCCTCGGCGAGACTGCACAGGCGGCTCTCACCGTTCATTCCGGCGCTGGCCGAGTCCTCCAGGTACACCGATCGAATGGCGGCTTCCGGGGCGACGTACTCGCCGGCTTCCCCGCGCCAGGCCTGGATCCAGGCGGCCGAGACCAGCACATCGGCATTCAGGATCTCGCCGGTGCGGGGATCGACGTTGGATGGGCCCACTGCGTAGACGCTGCGGTTCGTAGCGGTCCAGCGCACCGTGGAATAGCGCGCATCCTCCGCGCTCCACAGCGTGTCCTCGGGCGCATCCAGTACTTGGATTGCATTCCGAAAGCCGGCCTCTTCGAAGGCGCGGTTCCACTCCAGAATCCCGGCCCTGACCCAGGGCCTCCATTCGGTCGGGACGGTGCGATCTATGTAGTACACGATCGGCGTGACCGGCTCACTCACGGCCGCGCCGGGATCACGCTTTTCCAGGCGCCAGCGGTTCACATAGCGAACGAAGAAGCTCTCGGCGGTGTCGCGCGAGAAATCCTTGATCGCCGACACGAAATAGCCCACCCGCTCATCGGCATAGCGGGGGCGCATTGGAGTGGTTGGCAGCTCGAGTAGAGAGTAATGAACGCCTACCGGGATCCAGCGGTAGTCCGCCACGGCTTCCAGTCCAAGGTTTCTATTGGCCTGATAGGTCAGCCGCACCTCGGCCTCGAGATTTCCCGGAAAAAGCCGGATCCCATCCAGACTCGACCGCTCCCGGTCCAGCACGATGGTGCCGGTTACCTTGCGCTGGGTGGCCACGCCCTGGAAGAAGGCGCCCAGGTCGGCCCAGTCCGACAGGAGGAACGGCGCCACGTCCACCAGGATCTCCCCATTATCACGCATGGTGGCGATGGGGAACGACTGCGCGACCGAGTGCCCGAAGGAGTAGTCCACGGCACGGGCCATCGGGGTGCCCGCGGTGGCGGCAAAGCGTGGATTCACGACCGTGAGCTCGATGCGATCGCCGGCCCGGCGGAAGCGGACCAGGTCAGACCGGATCGAGGTCCCGCCATCCAGGCCGAGCTCGCCGATGCCACGGGAGAGCTGGGTGACGAGCAGGTAGTCGCGATCCAGCTGGCCCGGGGTCAGCGCGAGGTAGGCTTTGTCGCGTTTCAGGTAGAGCGTAAAGATGCCGCTTCGAACCTCGGCTCCCTTGGTCACTTCAGAGAACGATTTCCAGGGCCCGTCCTGGGGGCTGTTCTGCTGGGGAAAGACGGCGTCCCGGGAGGTGCTGGTGGAAGGGGCCGTGTCCAGGCTGGTGGCGGAGCGGGCAGGACTGGGAGAGTCCGGCGACTGCTGGGCCTGGGCGCTGATGGCGCCGCACCCGGCCAGAACCGCGCCGAGGAACCATCGAGCTGAATGAGGCACGGCAACTCCGGACGACAAGAAGACGAAGGTCAAGCGGCCCGCGGGGGACCAGGTCTGAGCAGGGGATGGGCAAGTTGGGGGCCGTTATCGAAGTGACGGTAAACCGAGGATTTCACACGGGTTGCGAGGGGCGGGCCTTTCAAAAAGCCAGCCCCGGGGGCAAAAAGCGGCGGGTCGGGTGCGCCCTCCTTGTGTTTGGTCTGGAATCCATGACATTTAGGGGTCCTTGCCACTCCCTCCTAATTGTCCGCCACCTTTGCTAGCGCCGCCGCTTGGAGCGCGTGAATGATGCAAAGATCCGTGACCGTGACTGAAGTAGCGCGCGGCTTCTGGGCGCGCGACGCCGTCGATGTCGGCGCGCCCGAAGAGGTCATTGCGGCCGCGGAGCGCATATGCGTCCAGCTCCAAGCGGGACTCGTTCGCTGGGTCGGAACCGAAGGCTATCGCGCACTCCTTCATCGAGTGCTCGAGCTGGCGCGGCCGGATCATCCCGCGCTCAGCCGTGTTTCGTGCAACGGTAGCGATGAGCAGGAGATTGCGGCTGCGGTACGGGCGCATGGCGCCGCCGAGGTGACGGCCGGCATGGTGGCGTTGGTGGCGACGCTGATCGACTTGCTTGGTCGCACCGTTGGAGAGGAGATGGCCGTGGAGCTAGTGAACCAGGCAATGGCCGCGAGTCCGCGCAGAGCCTCGAACACCAGGACCGAAGGAGTGCGAAATGACTAAGAAGCATGCTCCGAGGAAGGCGGCGCTCAAACGGGTTCCGTTGGAGCTCCTGCCCTCGGGGGTGCCCGGGCTGGACCAGGTCCTGGGTGGAGGCCTGCCGGTACTCTCGTTCAACCTGATCGCGGGCAGTCCGGGCACCGGGAAGACGACGCTGGCGATGCAGATCCTGTTCGCCAACGCGACCGCTGCACGGCCCGGCTTGTATTTCACCCTCCTCGGGGAAACGGCGTTGAAGATGGTGCGCTACCAGCAGCAGTTCGAGTTCTTCGATCTGAGCCGGGTCGGCTCGGATGTGCACTTCCTGAATCTCAGCGACGACGTCCTGGGCGGGGACCTGGACGGGGTGCTGGCACGGATCGTCGAGGAGATCGACCGGATTCGTCCCGGGCTGGTCATCATCGATTCGTTCCGGTCGCTGGCTGGCTCCAACCCAGCTGCCGACCCGGCTCGCCGGCTCGAAGTGTTCGTGCAGCGGCTGGCGCTGCACCTGACGACGTGGGACATCACCTCCTTCCTGATCGGGGAATACGAGGAGGAGGAGCTGCGGAACCCGGTTTTCACTGTGGCGGACGGCGTCCTGTGGCTTTCCCAGGCGGTGCACCGGAACTCGGTGGTCCGAAAGCTCCAGGTGGTGAAAGTGCGGGGCATGGAGCTGATGCCCGGACTGCACACCGTTCGGATAACCGCCAGAGGCCTTCAGGTCTTCCCCCGCATACCCGAGCGCGCCGGGACCGTCGACCGCGCGGGCGGCCGGCGACTTTCGACCGGGGTCGCGGGTCTGGACGAGATGATGTGCGGGGGCATCACGGTGGGCGATTCCCTGGTCCTGGCCGGGCCGACCGGTACGGGCAAGACGACGTTCGCCATGCAGTTCGTCGCGGCGGGGCTCCGCGCGGGTGAGCCCGCGGTGATGGCGGTCTTCGAGGAGCATCCCGACGTGTACCTGGAACGGGCCAAGGATTTCGGGGTGGACTTTCGGGCGGCGGTGCGGGAGGACCGGCTTCGCATCATCTATCTGCGGCCCCTCGACCTCTCGGTCGATGAGACGCTGGAGGAGATCCGGGGGTCGGTGGAGCAGATGGGCGCGAGGCGGGTCGTGATCGATTCGATCTCGGGGTTCGAGATGGCGCTGGCCCCGACGTTTCGGGAGGACTTCCGCGAGTCACTTTACCGGCTTATCAACGCGCTCACCGGTCTCGGCGTCACCATCTTCTCGACCGTCGAGGTGCTGGAGAGCCTCAATGGGCTCCAGTTGACCGGGTATCGGATCTCATTTCTGACTGACGACATCATCAGCCTGCGATATGTGGAGATCGAAGGTGAGCTCCGCAAGGTGCTGACGGTGGTGAAGATGCGGGGCAGCGATCACAGCCGGGAGTTCCGGGCCTTCGAGATCACGGCTAACGGCGTGCTCCTGCGCGAGTCGCTCCGCCACTACGACGGTATCATCACCGGCGTTCCCACCCGGCAACTGCGGACCCGGGGGCTGACCCATGCCGGGTTGACCGAGCGGGAGGTGCTGGTGCTCGAGACGGTCATTCGTTCGGGCGGGGAGTCGCCCGCCGCGATCGCGCGACAGACAGGGCTCAATTTGCGCCTCATCGAGCCTATACTCGAGCGTCTGGTCCAGTTGAACTACGTGAGCCGCACCGGCGCGAGCTACCAGGGCATCGCGCGGCCGGGCGGTCCTTGAGGGAATCAGCGTGGCCGAGCACGAGAAGATCGTAAGGCGCGGCGAGAGACAGCGCGAGGATCAGGCACCGACCGCGGCCGATCGTGACAGCATGGAGCGCGACGAGCGCTATCAGCAGCTGGTGGAGCTGGCGCCGGAGAGCATCCTGATCCACGACGGCGAGCGGATCGTCCTCGCCAACGCCGCCGCCGTCCGGCTCGCGGGGGCGACCCATCGGGATGAGCTCGTCGGCCAGCCGATCGACAACTTCCTCCATCCACCCTACCTCAAGGCAGTCGAGGCCCATCTTCTGGGGTCCGGCGACGTGGTGAAGCGGGTGCCGCCGGTACGGGACGCCTTTCGCCGGCTCGATGGGTCCGAGGTCGAGGTCGAGGTGACCGCAATCGCTTTCCTGGACCACGGCCGCCCCTCCGCCCACCTCGTGGTCCAGGACATCACCGAGCGCCTCGGGCTGCAGGCGGCGGCAAGGCGGGCGGAGGAGCAGCTCCAGCAGGCGCAGAAGATGGAAGCGGTGGGCGCGCTCGCGGGTGGAGT
>JBDTTD010000030.1:0-16391 GCA_039930805.1 Gemmatimonadales bacterium
AGGTTTGCGCCCATTTACTCCGGCCGTCTCGATGGAGCCCGTACGCCTTGAGGCGGCGCCACAGGGTGGTGCGGCTGATGCCCAGGGACCGGGCGGTTTCGGCAAGCTTCCAGCCGTGCGCGTCCAGTGTCTTGACGATAGCCTCTTTTTCCCGGGCCGCCAGCGTAGTGGCTCCGACGATACCCGGGATGAACATGGCCTCCCCCAGCTCCAGCCCCCCGACCCGAAGTGGTCGCAGCCGGCCTCCCAGTGCCGCCAGCCGGGGTTGAAGATCGGGTGCCCCTTCGAAGAGATCCATCCCCGCCAGCGCCTCGCGGGCAGGCTGGTTGGTGTAGAGCAGCCGCCCCTCGGCGTTGAAGACCACGACCCCCTCGCTGAAACCATCGAGCAGCGCCTTGGCCAGCGGCGAGAAGACCGAGGGCATTGAGTTGATTGGCAAAGTGTCCGGCATAGTCAAGATACGCGCACTCACATCCGCTGGTTTCGAAGGATCCGTTATCTAATCAAGACGCCCAGCCCGTCCGAGGGTGCACACCGGACGGCCCGAGGGACCTCACTCCCCCACCGCCTCAAGCGGGATCTCCCTGTGCTGCCGGAGCTCGGCCAGAATCACCAGCGCCAGCCCGGAGAAGATGGCCAACCCGGCGACGGCAGCCCGGGCGGTCAGGTGCTCCCCCTCCAATACCAAAGGGGCAACCGCCGCCGCAAAGAGCGGCTGCAGGTAGATGTACACTGCCACCAGGTTGGATGAGACCCGCTTCAGGGCCCAGAGGTTGAGCAGGTAGGTCAGTATCGTCGGGAAGACGACGATGTACGCCACCCAGAGCCAGACGGTGCCACTGATATCGGCAAGCTCCAGGTGCCGAACTTCCATCAGCCCGAACGGAAGAACGCCGAAGGAGGCAAAGAACATGACATAGAAACTGACGGTGATCGAGCCGTACCGGCTGAGAACCGGCTTGGAGTAAAGGAAGTACGTCGCATAGCAGATCATGCCCAGCACAATGAGCGCGTTACCCAGCGCGACATCAGGCGCGAGGGAGATCCGGTCCGGGCCAATCAGGTAGAACGCTCCCATTCCCGCCAGAGCAATTCCCGCGAACTTGAGCCGCGACGGCGGCTCGCGGCCGATGAGCACCGATCCGAGCACCGTAAAGACCGGCACCGTCGTTACCAGGATGGTGGCGTTGATCGCGGTGGTGTGTTTCAGTCCGTAGAGAAAGAGCGTCTGGTTGGCCGCAATACCCAACATTCCCAGGATAGCCAGCCGTAGCAGGTCCCGTCGATCCCGGACCCACTGGCCGCCGAGAACAGTGTTGAGTGCCAGGAGAACCACCGTCGCGCCGAGGACCCGGACCGTGACCAGAGCGCCGGCCGGAAAGTGGGGGAGCACATAGCGACCCGCGATGGCCAGGCTGGCGAACAGCAGCTGGACCACCACCAGCGCAAGGTGGACTAAGGGCTGCATGAATACGGGGTAATGTCGGGGAGGCTGCGCTACCGGCGGGGCCGGCCGGGAGGTTTCCCGCCGCGGCGCGCTGGGTGCCCATGCTTGCGTCCCCTCCGACCGCCTCTGTCGCGAAAGGAGCCGGGGACCTCATCCCGGTCGGCTTTGGGTTGCCGCTGCAACAGCGACTGCAGGGCCGGAATGGTATCGGCCTGAATCGGTGGATGAGTGCCACGCTGCACGGCGAATCGGACGGGACGATCGAGCGGCGGTAGCTCGTCCGGGCGAAGGCGCTTGGCCTGCCCTTCCCTCAGACGTACCCGGGCCACGCCGATACCGTCTTCTACTTCATAGTCGAGCGGCACCGCGTCTCCCCGGAGATGCAGTCGGCCCGGCAGCGCCTCCAGCTTTTGACGAGTCTCCTCGTCTACCAGCACCCGGGGATCGAGGGAGATTCGCGTCCGGAGAAAGTCCTCCCAGCTGGTCACCCCTTCGAGCTGCTGCCGGATTTGAAGCCTGACTTCCTTCGGCGATATGGCACGCAGCGCGCCACCGGAACGGCGCCAGAGCTCATCCAGCTCCTCAAGGGTTCGTCGCAGGCGGTGCTGATCGGGATGAACGGTCTCTCCATCAGTCAATGCCTGGGTCAGCACATCCCGAGCGGCCGGCTGAAGCTGGGATGGAATTTTACCCTCGATCGGCTCGACCTCGGTCTCCAGATCGAATCCGAAGTAGCTGCGCCGGCGCTCGACGACGAGTCGCTGATGTTTGCGAGGCCCGCCAAGCACGATCTTCGGGGGGCCAAGGGCTGCATACTGCCGCACCAGATCATAGGAGAGCGTGGTGCCCTCGATGCCTGCGCGCGGCGTCCCGAAGCGGTCCGCAAAGAAACGCAGAGAGCCCGCCACCGCGCCCCAGCTGCCGGCAACGGATGTCTTGGACACCCGGGCCTCGTGCCCGTCGACCGTGCGTTCGTCGATGACGAGGTCGAACGGCATGATACGAGCAAGGAGGTCCGCCCACCGGCGCCGGACCTCCTTGGAGGCATAGGGAAGCTGTTTCGGCAGCGGCAGCTCGAGCGAGCGATAGACCGAGGCCACGCCCAGCGCGGCGTCCTCTATCGCCTTGAGCAACACTCCCCGGCGCTCGGCCCACTCGGCCAGGCCGTCCTCAAACAGATGACGTGGCAGTCCGTAGACCTGACCCAGGTAGCCGTGCTGGTTTACCGCCTCGGCAAACAGGTTGTACGCCGTCAGATGATCGCTGCCGCTGACCAGGACCCCGTGGAGATCGCGCTCCTCCCGGGTCATCCGGTGCAGTGAGTCGATGTTGGAGCAGACCGCCACCATGGGGATGAGCTCGTCGTCGGCGTGCACTAGAAGCTCGCCCCAGGAGCGTTCCACCGGCAGCGCTTCGACTTCCCTGCCATAGCTCGTGAGCTTCCCGCTTTCCACCAGACCGCGGGAGGTAAGCAGCTCGACCACCCTCCGGTAGGCCGTTCGATCCAGCGGCACCGGTAGCTCGAGGTCGCGTGCATCCACACCGATGGCGGCGCAGGTAATGGCCACCCGCTCGGCATCCCCCGCGAGCTGGAATTCCGGCGGCGTGGGGCGGAGCGAGGTGAAGTCGAGCTGCCGATCGCTCAGGATGGTCACTTCTCCATTGGGCACCCGTCCGTGCACTCGTCCCGCCATCTGCAGTATCTCATTGGCGCCGAGATGGAGGCGATGGAGCACGTTGCGGCCCCGGTCCACCACGTTCCCGTATCTCGCGTCGTAGATGACGACCGTGTCGAGGCCGGGAACGTTGAGCGCCGATTGGCCGGCGGCCGTCATCGCCAGCAGGAACGGGCGCTCCACCTCGCCCTCCAGGAAGGGACGGATCACCCGAATCGGCTCGCCGCCGTGGTAGAAGGCCGTGGTCAGCCGAGGCCATTGGGCACCGAGGCCGGCAGCCAGCTTCTCGACTTCCGCCCGGGTGGGCACGAACACCGCGACTCCCCTTTTCTCCTTGATCAAGCGGCGCACGTACCGCTCGTTGAGAAACTCCTCCGGCTGCTGCGGGAGCACCTCGACCTTGGCCTTGAGTTTGGGATCGAACGCCTGAGTCGCCAGAACCTCGGAGCTGTTGAGATACTGGTGATAAAACGTGGGATCCACCGTCGCACTCAACCAGATGAACCGGCTGCGCGCCCGTTTGCCGAGCGCCAGGCAGAGCTCCAGTTCGGCCGAGGTTTGATGGATCTCGTCCACTATGATAGTGTCTCGGGAAGTGATGAGTTCGTCCTGGAACCAGCGCCGGGCGATGCCCGTGGTCACGATCACCACGTTCCAGCTGGGAGTCTCCGGCGTCGCCTCTCGTTCGCGGTTCACCACTCCCACGGTGAGCGGCTCCCGCAGGATCGACTCGGCGATAGGCCGGATCCCCAGCGTCTTCCCGGTACCGGTACCGGCCACGATCCCGAACGCTTTGCCTTCGGCAGCCCACTCTCTCAGCTCGGTCCCGTGCTCGCGCTCCAGAAGGGTGTCGACGTGAGTCTTGAGTGCCAGCTCTATGGTCTCGCAGGCGGCACGGGTGGGCGCGATGACGATGATCCGCCCCTTCGGATGAGGAGCGTGACGGTAAGCATCGGGATCGGGGGGAAGGTGATGGTCGCGGGCGGGGTGCATGGTGGAAAATAGCTATTGGCTGTTGGTTATGGGCTATTGGCTGTTCGGTGCACCCTTGAGCCAATAGCCAAAAGCCAATAACCAATAGCTTCCACTAAAACCCCGGCTGAAGCTCGAACTGCCACACCCACCCCTTGCCGGGACGGTCAAATGGCCGCACCAGGTCCACCTCGGCCACGGCAAAGCCGAGCAGGTTGATCCTGAGGCCGGCGCCGGCGCTGAAGACGGGATCACGGGTACCGGAGCCGAAAACCGAGGGTTTGTGAGCACTGTCCCAGGCGAGGCCCGCATCGCCGAAGACCGCGAACTCGATCGGGAACGCGCCGTAATAGCCCGACCCTATGCCAAGCGCACCTAACAACGGGAAGCGAAGCTCGGCGTTGCCGACTACGACTCGGCTCCCGAGCAACTGGTCGAACACGGGGCAGGCGTTGGGGTTCCCCGGGGGTGGATTGCACTCCGATGCGCCGAACGAGCCGTAACTGTACCCCCGCACCAGACCTGCCTGGCCAAGAAAAAGTGGCTGGAGGCGGGGATCTTCACCGTCCCGGGCGTAACGGCCATAGTGGACGAGCCGGGTGGCGAAGGTGAAAGGCCGGACCGGCATGAAATAGCGGCGGAAGTCACCCAGCACTCCCATGTAATTCAAGGCTCCGATCGTGGGGGAGATCTCGAGCCGATAGCGCTGCCCCAGGATCGGGCTGGTTGCCCCGAAGAACGAGTTGTCATAGACCAGGGCCGCGCTCCCGATGCCGAGACCGAGCGCGCGGGGAGCCGGCAAGTTCACCTTTTCATCCACCACCTGCTGCCCCGTCGTCAGGGAGAAGCCTTGGGTGCGGAGCTCCCGGTCGAAGGAGATGTTGCTGTACCCGGCCTGCAGCTCCACCCGTTGGACCTCGCTGAACGGATAGGACACTATTCCAGCGATATCGCGGTTGGTCTGCCGTATCAGCAGCTGCTGCTCGATCAGGGTTGGCTCCCCGTTTACGTCAGCCACTCCTTCAGCGAACCCCCCGGTGAGATAGGGAACCTGCTGGACAGTCGCGCCCCAGTTCAACCGATGGCTCAGATTCTGGTACCCCAACTGAGCGGTTACGTCCTTCAGGCCTCCGTTGACTTGAAGCGCCGTCACCAGATTGTGGTTCCCCAGAATGTCGCTGAAGTAGAGCGCGGCCCCACCCCCGACGAAGGTGCCGAACTGATTGCTCCCGGCGATCAACGAGGGCCTTCCGATGTAGGTGAGCCCAAGGCTGCTGCGATATGGCTGGACAGGAAATGCGGTATCCGGGGGCAAACCCAGCTCTATGTTTTTCTGAAGCTGGACCAGCAGCGGGTTCCGGCGCTCGACCGGGGCCAGGAGATCCGCTCGGCCGGTGGCGTCCGGAGTGTAGCGGCGCCCGGCCAACACCTCCGGCGAGTCGATGGCATAAAGCTCGTAGCCATTGGCGCGAAAGACGCTATACACCAGCCGTCCCGAACGTTGAGCCACGGAGAGCGCCGGGCTGGTCTCGGTTATGCCGCTGACCCCGGTGAACAGGTCAGTGACCTGGGCGATCTGGCCACCGGTCAAATCCTCTCGGTAGACATTGGAGATCCCATCAGGATCGGCGACGAAGAAGAGGCTGGCGCCATCGGGGGACCACTGGGGGTTGATGTGGCGCGCCCCTTCGAAACCGGGAAGCCGGGTTATCTGGCCGCTGGCCACGTCGATCAATCCGATGGCGTAGTGACCGATCTTGAGCAGTCTCAGGTCGGTGGTGAAGCGGTCGGTGGCAAAGGCGAGCGTACGCCCGTCAGGCGCCCAGACCGGCTGCAGATCGGCAAAGGGGTCGTCTGTCAGGCGACTGAGCTTATGGGATTCGAGATCGTAAACGAAAAGGTCGGAAAGACCGCCGATCAGGCCGGCAAAGGCGATGCGCTTCCCATCGGGCGACCAGCTCGGGTTGAAGATCTCCTCCACCCGCGGGAAGCCGATGTCTCGCTCGATCTTCTCCCGTCCAACGTTGTACAGACTCAGCACCGGCCGCCCCTTTGAGATCCCGGCAAAAGCGAAGCGGGCACCATCGGGGCTCCAGCTGCCGGCGGACTGGATGAATTGCAGGCTCTGGTAATGTGGATCGAGCGCCGTCTTCGTGATCTGTCGTTTCACCTTGCCGGTGTGGGCATCGGCCAGAAACAGGTCGATGGAGAAGAGCCCTCGGTCTGACAGGAACATCACCAGGTTGCCGTCGGGACTCAGAGCGGGAGAGACGTTGTAGCGGCCCTCATCGCCCCTGCCGGCAATGAGTGCGGGCCCGAAGGTCTCGGGAGGTTCGGTGGTGGCCCTCAGCGGATCGTACGTCGCGTGAGTCTCCGCATGCCAGTGAGCCACCAGGGTATCCGGGTTGGTGTTCAATACCCGGGTAAGGGCCTGCGCCACGTCGCGCCGGCGACCCGCGCCCCGGAGCAGCTGCCCGATGACCTGATCTCCCCAATGCCCGGCCACCCAGGCCAGGAACGCATGCCCGTACCGGTAGGGGAAATAGCGGGGATTGTCCAGCTGGCTGAATGAAGGAAGCGTGTCCTTGGCGGTGTCCGCCAGCGCGCCCCGCATCCACATGGCGGTTTGCCCCGCTGTTGGACCAATCGAGAGATACTCGGCCATCCCTTCGATGAACCACAGCGGAAGTTGAGTCGCGGCCGGCAGTGCCCCCAGGTTGTTCGGTCGCCCGTTGCCGGTGATGTCATATTGAAACGCATGCACCAGCTCGTGCCCGATGACGTGATCCAGGTCGCTCAGGGTTCCGCCCGTGGGAAGCACGATCCGTCGGCGGAGAGCTTCGGTGACTCCCCCGGTGCCCTCGCCGATCCCTCCCCCCACCGCGTTAGTCTGCTGGAACTGGGGTGCGCTGGCGTACAGGATCAGCGGCTGGCGGCCGGACAGCTCATGGTCCAGGAGGCTGGAATAGCGAGCGTACCACCGCTCCGCCATTCGACCAGCCTGCCCCGCCGCAGCTTCCTCAGGGGGATAGAAATAGACGTCAAAGTGCTGGGTCTTGAGCACCTTGAAGTCGAAGTTGTCGTATTGGACTTTGTTGCGGCCGAAGTATTGGGCATGGAGCGGAGGCGCCAGGGCAGCCAATGCCAGCGCAACGAGCCAGACGGAGCCATAACGGCCACAGCGGGGGGTCAACATTATACCTCTCCACCCAGAATGCCCTGCGGGGACCGATCGTTGCCGTGACCTGTCGCACACGAATGTTGCCGGAAACGCCGAATCCCCGCCTATCGGGGATTCGGTAAGGCTGTCACGTCTGAATAGACGTCGGCGAATGACAGGTCAGTCGTCGCTGTAAAACCGGCCATCGCGCTCGTACACCACGACTTCGTATCCCCGCTCGTGGCCCCAGCCCGGATGGTCGTAATAGCGTCCGTCGATGTAGTAGACGACCACCTCACGATAGCCATGACGTTTCCAGTGTTTCCCGTGGCGGTGGCGGGAGTGCTCGACTCGCACCAATCGCGGGGCACGACGCTCGACGACCACGCGACGCGCTGAAGGACGGTAGCTGGAGTATCCTCTGTCTACCGCAACTCGGCCGGCAACCGGACCGCCGCGAACCACAACCTCTGCTGAGACGCGCTGCGCCTTAAGCGGAGTTGTCATCAACACCAGACCTGCTACCAGGGACCATGCACGAGTGCTGGTCTTCATATAGTCCTCGACTGGTGGACGGGGGAACCGCGCCAGCCAGGAATGCGAGCGGCATGCCAGCGTCTAAGTACTTGTCCCGTATAGGGAAACAGGATGCGTGGAGGCCTGAATCGTCTCTGGATGGAGACGGGAGGGAGACGGTCGAGCTGCCCAACCGAACACATGCCGTAGCACCAGCACCGGGTTCTGGAGCTGGGGGACGCACTCCTCGACCGCGACACTGCCGGCAAAATCCGACTTGACACTTAGGAATGCGGGTTTCATACTAGGGTCCTCAACGTACGGCAAAGTCATTCAGCGCGCTGAGCTACCCGCATTGCGGGACTGCGTGAGTGGGTCGTCCGTTTCCCCACGCCGCTCCTGTCCGAGCTTACCCTTCGCCAACGTCGAGCGAAACTATGTGGCGCGAGCTTCTCTCCTTCTTCAACAAAACGGATACGGAGGCGGTTATGGCAGGTGAATTCAGCATGGGCGAATCGCTGGTCGGGGAAGGCAATGAAATTGCCCACATCGATCTGATCATCGGCTCCAAGTCAGGGCCCGCTGGTCTCGCGTTCACCCAGGCGCTGTCGCACAACTCTGACGGGTTCTCGACCCTCCTCGCGGTCGTCACGCCCAACCTTCCCGCCAAGCCGGACACCGTGCTCTTCAACAAGGTCACGATCAAGGGCGCCAAGCAGGCAGTGCAGATGTTCGGTCCGGCCCAGGCAGCTGTGGCCCGCGCGGTGATGGACAGTGTTGCGACCGGGGTCATTGACAAGAGCAAAGCCAACGATCTCTGTATCCTCGTTGGGGTGTTCATCCACTGGCAGGCCGAGAACGACAAGAAGATCTACGACTACAACTATCAGGCTACCAAGGAATCGATTCAGCGGGCCGTCCAGGGCAAGCCGACGATCGATGAGGTCCTGCAGAAGTACAAGGCTGCGCGGCATCCGTTTGCAAGCGGCGCTGAGGGCTGATCGTACAGTCCCGCTAATCCGAGTTCTGACGAGGGGCGGCCCAGGCTGGGGCGCCCCTCGTCTTTTAGAGACTATCGTCCGGAAAGATGGCTCCACCGATGCGTAAGCTTCTGCTTCAACTCGACAGCTCGCGGCTGCCGAGCGTTTTCGATCAAGTCGTGGCCTACGACGCGGGCGCCGACGTCGTAATGAGCTACGGCGGGGTAACGGAGGGCGACGTCCGCGATCTCGTTCACGGCTGCATCTTCACCCGCGGGCCCAAGGATCTGCACAACACCGCCGTATGGATCGGTGGGAGCAACATGTCCGCGGGCGAGCAGCTCCTGGCCATGGCGCAGGATGCCCTCATTGGGGAGCTGAGCGTTTCCATCATGTTGGACTCCAACGGCTCTAACACCACGGCGGTGGCCGCGGTGGTGAAGATCGAGGAGACCGTGAGTGATCTGCGGGGCAAGAAGGTGGTCATCCTGGCGGGAACCGGGCCAGTGGGTCAGCGCGCGGCGGGCCTTCTGGCCCATGACGGTGCCCACGTCACCATCACTTCCCGCAAACCGGAGCAGGGCGAGAAAGCGCGACAGTTCATCAGCGCGCGGTTCAACGTCCACGTGGAGGCCGTCACCCTCGCCGATCCATCGAAGCTTCCCGAGATCCTCGAGGGGGCCGAGATCCTGCTGAACTCCGGACCCGCCGGTGTGCAGATGGTACCAAAGTCGGCCTGGGCCTCCGTGAAGACGCTCATGGTGGCGGTGGACTTGAATGCGGTCCCCCCCCTGGGCATCGAGGGCGTAGACCTGAACGACGCGGGAGTAAAGCGGAATGGCGTCATTGTCTTCGGCGCCTTTGGAATCGGCAACTTCAAGACCCGGCTGCACAAGGCATGCGTAGCCCGGTTGTTTACCCGTAACGACCTGGTGCTGGACGCGGAGTCGATAGCCGAGATCGCTCGAGAGCTGGTCAAGAAAAAGAAGTCGTAGGCCATGATTGATACTGGCCGGGAGCATCTGCTGATCGCGGGCGTGGCGGTCCGAGCTCTGGCGGCTTCGGCCGCGCGTGCCGGCTATCGAGTGACGGCGGTAGATGCCTTCGGGGATCTCGACCTGTGCCGGATTGCCACGGTGATTCCACTGCGGCCCGGGAACGGGACCGACTACAGCCCGCTGTCAGCCGTCCGGGCGGCAAGAGCGGTTCCTGCCGAGCTGGTCGCATACACTTCCAACTTCGAGAACTACCCCCAGGCCGTCGCCCGTCTGGCAAGACAGCGCCGGCTGCTGGGCAATCCGCCCTCGGTGTTAACCCGGGTCCGGAACCCCTTCGAGCTGGCGCGTGCGTTACGCCGTCACGGATTTGCCGGCCCAGGCACCCGCGCCACGGCACCCCTGTCTCGGCGTTCGCCAGGTTTCTGGCTGCTAAAGCCCCGCCGCTCGGGTGGAGGTCACGGCACCCGCATCTGGCACCGAGGTGAATTGGTGCCGAGGACCCACTACCTCCAGGAGCGGATAGAGGGGAGTACCGGCTCGGTCGTGTTCGCGGCCGACGGCAGGCGCGCCATCACCCTCGGGCTCACTCGCCAGCTGGTGGGCGATGGACGACTGGGTGCGCGCGGCTTCCGTTACTGCGGCAGCCTGCTTGGCAATCCCAGCGAGCTGTTCCCCCGGGGTGAAGCGCTGCTCGAAGCCGCCCGGGCCATCGTGGCCGGGCTGACAGCTGAATTCGGCCTGATCGGGCTGAACGGCATGGACTTCGTCGCCCGGAACGGCGTGCCCTACCCGATCGAGGTCAATCCCCGGTATTCCGCGTCCATGGAGCTGCTCGAACGAGCTCACGGGCTTTCCATGTTCGAGACCCACATCCGTACCTTCGCGGGAACCTTGCCTGGGACTCCACCTCGGTGCGCAGGCGTCGAAGGGAAGGCGATCGTCTTTGCCCGGCGGGACGTGACCGTGGGCGACACTCGGACCTGGATCGATCAGGGCTCCTTAGCGGACATCCCGCACCCAGGCGAGCGGATCAGCCGCAGCCGTCCGATCTGCACCGTGTTCGCCAGGGGGGGAGATACGGCCGGCTGCCGCCGGCTGCTGTGGAGCCGCGCCGCCTCGGTCTACCGTGGGGTCGGGGCCATGACGCGAGGAGCCGCATGAGCGCCGGCCAGCAGGTGGCCCACGTGACCTGCCTCGGCTGCGGCTGCGGGTGCGACGACGTCAACATCACGGTGAGAGACGGCCGGATCGTCGACGCCATACCCGCCTGCCCCGTGGGGCGGGCATGGTTCGGGGACGGCTCTGTGCCCTGGGAGGTGCTGCTAGCAGGCAAGCCTGCGACCCTCGAACAGGCACTGGCAGAGGCAGCCTCAATCCTGTCGAAGCCCGGGGGCCGCCAGCTCGTGTATCTGGGTCCTGACATCACCTCTCAGGTGCAGCGGGTCGCGGTAGCTCTGGCCGATCTCCTGGGCGCTGCGGTAGACAGCGCAACCTCGGATGCGGCGGCAGGCGGACTGCTTGCTGCCCAGCGCCGCGGGCGCGCCACCGCGACCTTGGGCGAGATCCGGAACCGGGGCGATGTCTTGCTGTTCTGGGGTGTCGATCCCGATCATCGCTATCCCCGGTTTCTCTCGCGCTACGCGCTCGAGCCCGTGGGCACCCAGGTACCGAACGGCCGGGCCGGCAGGTTCGTGATTGCCGTGAATATCGGTGCCGATAAGGGGCCGGCGGGCGCCGACCTCACCATTACCCTGGAGCCGTCGGAGGAGATCGCCGCGCTCTCGCTCATGCGCGCGGCAGTGTTGGATCATCCCGCCCGGGACCCGTCACCCAACGTTGCCGCCGCCATTGGCATGATCGGACGGCTGACCAGTGCCCGATATGCGGTCCTGATCCATGACGCAGAGCCGACCGCTGTGCCCCGCAATTCGCTCAGGGTGGACGGACTGATCGCCCTGGCCCAGGCGCTCAACGGCCCCACTCGAGCCGCACTCAGCAGCCTCCGCGGGGGAGGAAACCGGGCCGGGGCGGAATCGGTGTTGACCTGGCAAACAGGCTACCCCTTCGCGGTGGACTACTCGAGAGGAAGCCCCCGGTACGCGCCGGGAGATCGCGGTCTCGACCGGCTGATCAGAGGCGCTTTTACCGCAGCACTGGTGCTGGGATCGCCCGGGCTGGACGGAGAAGCGGCTGCGGCTCTGGGAGGTATCGAGACGGTGGCGATCGGTCCCGGTGCCAGCCAGGCACCCTTCGTCACCCGGGTGGCGATCGATACCGGCACCGCCGGTATCCACGAAGCCGGCACGGCCTACCGGATGGACGAAGTCCCGCTCTCATTGCGGCCCCCTCTGACCACCCAGCGCTCGGCGGTGCAGACCCTCGAGGCCCTCCTGGACGCGGTGCGGGCGAAGCAGGCGGGACGGAGCGCATGACGGCGCGGCTTCGCATCATCGGAGGCACGGTGCACGACCCGGCCAACGGGATCGATGGAGAAGTCCGTGACATCTGCATCGACGATGGTCACATCGTCGCCAGCCTGCCCGATGGTGCGCCCACACTCGACGCCCGGGGAATGATCGTGATGCCGGGAGGCGTTGACATCCACTCCCACCTGGCCAGCTCCAGCTGCAATCATGCGCGCCGTTTGTTGCCGGAGGAGCACTTGGCCGACCCGATGACCGCTCCCTCCCTGGCCAATGGAGACAGCTTGCCCCGGTCGGGCACGGGGGGCACCGTCCCCACGACCTTCACCTCCGGCTACCGCTATGCCGGTCTGGGCTACACCACGGTCTTCGACGCCGCGGTGGCTCCAGTCATGGCGCGGCACAGCCATGCGGAGCTGGAGGACACGCCCTGCGTGGATGGCGGCTTCTTCGCGCTGATGGGCAACGACGAGTACCTGTTGCGGCAGATCGCGGCCGGCGAGCGGGAGAGAGCCCGCGACTATGCGGCCTGGCTGCTCGGATCGACCGGGGCCTACGCCATCAAGATTGTGAATCCCGGCGGGGTCGAGGCGTGGAAGTCGGGCCAGCGGAATCTCAGCGGCGTAGACGATGTTCTGACCACACACGGGGTCACTCCGCGCGCTATCCTGGAGACGCTTGCGGACGCGGCCAATCAGCTGGGCCTACCCCATCCAGTCCACATCCACTGCAACAATCTCGGTCAGCCAGGCAACGTGGCGGTCACGCTTGCCAGCATGCAGGCGCTGGCCGGCCGGCGCGCGCATTTCACCCATGTCCAGTTCCACTCCTATGGTGGGCCTGGCTGGAGCTCGGGGGCCGCGCCGATTATTGAGTACGTCAACACCCACCCGGAGCTGAGCATCGACGTGGGCCAGGTGATGTTCGGCCCGGCCACGACCATCACGGCAGATGGACCGGTTGAATACCTGCTCCAGAAGAGCAGCGGCCGCAGATGGGTCAACATCGACATCGAGCTGGAGACGGGCTGTGGAATCGTGCCCTTCGTATACAAGGACAAGGCCGCGGTCAACGCGCTGCAATGGGCAATCGGGCTGGAGCTCTTTCTGCTTAGCCGGGACCCCTGGAGGGTGGTGCTCTCGACCGATCACCCTAACGGCGGCTCGTTCCTCTCCTACCCGGCCCTGATCCAGCTATTGATGGATCGAAGCGTCCGAGACGACAAGCTGAAGCAGGTCAAGCCCAAGCTCCTCGCCGGCTCCGCCCTAGCGGATGGGCTCAGCCGCGAGTACACCCTGAATGAGATCGCGATCATCACCCGCGCGGGTCCGGCGCGGCTGCTGGGGCTCCGCCAGAAGGGCCACCTGGGCCCGGGAGCCGATGCCGACGTAACCCTGTATGCCAGGAACGCAGACATCGCAGAGATGTTTGCCACCCCCCGCTACGTGATCAAAGGGGGGAGTTTGGTGGTGGAGGAGGGCCAGCTGCGGCGCGCGCCGACCGGCCGTCGGCTCCATGTCCGCCCCGGCTATGACGACGCGCTGTTACCCGACCTGAAGCGCTACTTCGATGCCCATTCGACGGTGGCGTTCGAGAATTACCCGGTGCAAGGAATACCTGATGCTCCAATGCCAACTTCATCGTGACAGCGTGACACAATGAAGATTCGGGGCGTCTTCATCGAGGACACCTTCGCCGAAGCCTTCACCATGCGGGTGGCGCGCATCGTCATCACTGCTCGCAGCCCCCGCTGGGCGCGTACCGCGGCGCTTAAGCTGACCGGTTTTGCCACTTCCGTAATCGGGTGCAAGGTCGAGGCGGGCATTGAACGGGAGCTCTCCGCCAAGGAGACTCCCGACGGCAGACCCGGTATCAGCGTCCTGATGATGACCATGGGTAAGGACGACCTCGGCAAACGGCTGATCGAGCGCGTGGGGCAGACCGTACTGACCTGCCCCACGACGGCATGTTACGATGGGCTGCCCGATGCACCGGACCGGGTAGGCGTGGGATCCGCCCTCCGGTTTTTCGGAGACGGTTTCCAGATAAGCAAGATCATCGCCGGACAGCGTTTCTGGCGGATCCCGGTCATGGAGGGTGAGTTTCTGGTCCAGGAGAAGTTCGGGATGCTCAAGGGGGTAGGTGGCGGAAACTTTCTCATACTCGCCCGGAGCGCTGACGCAGCGCTCGAAGCCGCCGAGGCTGCGGCCGATTCGGTTGCTTCGCGGCCGGGGATTGTCCTTCCCTTTCCCGGTGGCGTGGTGCGAAGCGGCAGCAAGGTCGGCGCGCGCCGGATCAAGTCCATGATCGCCTCCACCAACGATGCTTTCTGCCCCACCCTTCGCGCGGTGACCGTCAGCGCGCTGCCGGAAGGCGTCAACTCGGTGCTCGAGATCGTGATCAACGGGGTGGATGCGAATACAATCGCCGCAGCCATGAAGACCGGTATCGATGCCGCCTGCCGGGATGGAGTGGTGGCTATCACTGCCGGAAACTATGGCGGCAAGCTGGGCCCTCATCACTTCTACCTCCGGAAGATCATGAGCGGAGCCTCCGAGTGAGCATT
This sequence comes from Gemmatimonadales bacterium, assembly GCA_039930805.1. GTDB lineage: Bacteria > Gemmatimonadota > Gemmatimonadetes > Gemmatimonadales > GWC2-71-9 > CAVVWJ01. The sequence continues at coordinate 14,739 of JBDTTD010000030.1, forward strand.
ATCGCCAGGCTGAAGGAACCTCTCCGCCAGAGGGTGGACCTGTCCGAGGTGCTGGTCGGCTCCTGGACTACCCTCTCAGCCAGCGAGCTCTCCGCCCGCCCGGTGTACCTGGAGCGCGACGGTAGCGCGAGCCTCGGCGACCTCTTCGCGCTGGACGGCCGGCCCCGGGGAAGCATTCGCTTCGTGGGCCAACTCGATCAGGCCGACCGCCTGGGCGCCGGCCTCAGCGAAGGTGAGGTGATGGTCGATGGCAGCGTGGGTCGTGAGGCCGGGCTGGCCCAGGCGGGAGGAAGGCTCGACATAGGTGGCAATGCCGGGCCCCGGGCCGGTGCCGCGCTACCCGGCTTCAAGCGAGGAATGACTGGAGGCGAGCTGATCGTGCGCGGGTCAGCCGGCGCCGAGGCCGGTGCCGCGATGCGCCGAGGCCTCATCGTCATCCTCAAAGCCGCCGGGGACAGGACCGGCCTCGGGATGATCGCCGGAACCGTCGTCGTTTTCGGTGCGGTCGGAGCCGATACCGGCCTCTGGTCGAAGCGGGGTTCCGTAGTGGCTCTGGGCAAGGTCACGCCGCCGCCGACCTACTTCTATGCCTGCACCTACCAGCCGGCATACTTGCGGCTGCTGCTCACCCGCCTGCGCTCGAGCTACGGACTGCCGGTTCAGCCACGACACCTCAACGGCTTTTATCGCCGCTACAGCGGCGACATGGCCGAGTTAGGCAAGGGAGAGATTCTCGCATGGACAAGCAAGTAACCTCACTCCGGATGAACGTGGCGGCGAGCGAGATCGCCGACAGTATGGCGGATCAGGCGGATCTCCTTCGGGTGAAGACCTCCAGGCTCCCGGGTGGAGCACGGGTAATCGATGCCGGAGTCGAGGCCCAGGGGGGAATCGAAGCGGGACTGGCGCTGGCCGAGATCTGCATGGGAGGGCTCGGCAACGTAAGCTTTGCTCCGCTTCAGATCGGCGGGCGGTCTCATGCCGGGCTGATCGTGTGGACCGATCACCCAGCCGTCTCGTGCATGGCCTCGCAGTACGCCGGGTGGGCCATCTCGGTCGGCAAGTTCTTCGCGATGGGCTCGGGCCCGTTGCGGGCTCACGCGAGGGTAGAACGCGAGTTGTTCGAGAAGCTGGGGTATGGGGAGCAGGCGGACGAGGGGGTCCTGGTTCTCGAGACCCGCTCGCTTCCGAACGAGGAGGTAGCAGCCTGGGTAGCGGAGAAAGCGCGCCTCCAGCCGCTCCAGCTCACCTTTGTGGTTGCCCCCACCGCGAGCATTGCAGGCGGGGTTCAGATCTCGGCCCGGATCGTCGAGACCGGCCTCCACAAGATGGAGACTCTTGGATTCGATGTGACGCGGGTGGTGAGCGCCATGGGGACCGCCCCGCTTCCGCCGGTCGCCCAGAACGATCTTCGGGCCATTGGGCGCACCAACGACTGTATCCTCTACGGGGGACAGGCTCGCTACACGATCAAAGCCGGCGATGTCGAGCTGGAGAAGCTGGCGGAACAGGTGCCCGCTTCCGCATCCCGCGACTACGGCACACCATTCTACGAGATCTTCCAGCGGTACGGGGGAGACTTCTACAAGATCGACCCATTGTTGTTCAGCCCCGCCGAGGTGTGGCTTACCAGCACCGAAAGCGGCCGGACGT
>JBDTTD010000031.1:0-16244 GCA_039930805.1 Gemmatimonadales bacterium
GGTGTACGCTGCTGGAATTCCAGTCGCGTGGCGATAAGGTACCCCGGCTTTTGCAATCCCGATAGGGGCTGGATCACACCGGTGGCCTTTAGGCTCAACTTTGCAGTTCCTCCAGCCCCCGAAAGAGATCCAGCGCCTGGGGATTGGCCATGGCATCGAGGTTCACCACCGGCCGGCCGTGGATGACGTCCCGCACCGCAAGTTCGGTGATCTTTCCGCTGATGGTCCGGGGGATGTCCGCTACCTGCAGCACCTTGCGGGGCACGTGGTGGGGGCTGGCGTACTCCCGGATCCGTTGCCGGATCCGGTCTGCCAATCCCGGATCGAGCGTGAGACCCTCCCGCAGTCGCACAAACAGCACCACCCGGACGTCGCCCTCCCAATCCTGCCCCACCACCAGGCTCTCGACCACTTCCGGCAGCTGCTCCACCTGGCGATAGATCTCGGCGGTGCCGATCCTGACCCCTCCCGGATTCAGAGTCGTGTCGCTGCGCCCCAGGATTATCAGCCCGTCGTGCTCCGTTATCCGGGCCCAGTCGCCATGGCGCCAGACTCCTGGATAGCGGTCGAAGTAGGCTGTCTGGTACTTCGAGCCGTCCGAATCATCCCAGAACCGGACCGGCATGCTGGGAAAGGGACGGGTGCAGACCAGCTCGCCTTCCACGCCGTGAACCGGGTGACCGTTGGGGTCGAATATCTCCACTCTCATCCCCAGCCCGCGGCTCTGCAGCTCGCCCCGCCACACCGGTCCGATCGGATTACCCAGCGCGAAACAGGAGACGATGTCGGTACCGCCGCTGATGCTTGCCAGGTGAACGTCCGGCTTGATGCGGCGGTACACGTAGTCATAGCTGTGAGCGGCCAGCGGGCTGCCAGTCGACAGGATGGCACGCAGCGAACCGAGTTGGTGAGTTCGCCCCGGCTCCAGGCCCTCCTTTTCGGACAGGGCCAGATATTTCGCGCTGGTCCCGAAGACGGTCACTCTCTCCTGCTCCACCATGTCCCACAGGAACTCCGGCCGAACCATCGGTGCCCCGTCGTACAGCACCACCGTAGCGCCGACGGCGAGGCTAGACACCAGCCAGTTCCACATCATCCAGCCGCAGGTGGTGAAGTAGAAAATCCGGTCCTCGCGTCTGAGATCGGTGTGCAACACCAGCTCCTTCAGGTGCTGCAGCAGCGTGCCGCCGGCGCCATGAACCATGCACTTGGGGAGGCCCGTGGTGCCGGAGGAGTAGAGGATGTAGACGGGGTGGTCGAAGTCGAAGCGGCGGAATGAGGGAACGGTTGAACGAGGGAAGTCTCTGGCGGCTTTCCCTTCCATCGTTCCATCGTTCCCCCGTTCCAGCCAATCACCCCACAGAATGGCGTCTGGGATGTCAGCAATTTCCGGACGATTGGCGACGTATGGAACGACAACCACTGCCTCGATCTCGGGAATACGCTCGCGGACCTCGCGCACCCGAACCAGCGAGTCGATCTCCTTGCCGGCGTAGCGGTACCCATCGGCGCAGAAGAGGATCCGGGGGCGGATCTGGCCGAAACGGTCGCTGACGCCATTGGTTCCGAAGTCGGGCGAGCAGGAGGACCAGATGGCACCGAGGCTGGTCGTAGCCAGCATGGCTATTACGGCCTCGGGGATGTTGGGCAGGAACCCGGCGACCCGATCGCCCGCGACGATCCCGTGCTCCCGGAGCGCGCCCGTGACCCGGGCGACCTCCTGTCCCAGCTCGGCATAACTCAGAGTCCGCTGCCGGCCGCGTTCATTCCAGAAGCTGAGCGCTGGATGACCGTCTGCGTAGCGCAGCAGGTTCTCGGCAAAGTTGAGCCGCGCTCCGGTGAACCAGCGAGGGCCGAGCTTCGGGTCGGGCGGCGCCATCCGGTCGAGACCGACGGCCACGTCGTCCCATGGATGGGTGCCCGGCCGATCATCGGCGACCACCCCGCAAAAGTCCCAGACCTCGGGCCAGAACGCCTCGGGATGCTTCACGGACCACTGGTAGAGGGAGGCGAAATCCTTTACGCCCTTTGACCCTGCCGGCTTTTTCGTTCGGATGTGCTCGATGAATGCGGTGAGATTCGCGCGCTGCACGCGGCCCGGATCAGGCGTCCACAGGGGAGCGTCTTCGGAAGTGCTCGACATGCTTGTGACCCCTGCCCCGCTGCCCCGCTTAACTCGTAGGTGGATTGAACTGCGCGTGCTGCGCGTCCAGCCACGACACGTGATAGTTCGGGTCCTCGATCGCGAGCGCGGGCTTGGCCACCTTGAGCGGGCGGAAGGTATCCATCATCACCGCGAGCTCCTCGGTGTACTTGGCCCCGATGCTGGCCTCCGCCCGGCCGGGGTGCGGCCCGTGCGGGATGCCATCGGGGTGGTGGGTGATGCTGCCGAACTCGATACCCTTGCGGCTCATGAACTCGCTGGACGCGTAGTAGAGGACCTCGTCCGAGTCCACGTTGCTGTGATTGTACGGCGCCGGTACCGCCTCGGGATGAAAGTCGTAGGGCCGGGGACAGAAGCTGCAGACGACGAAGCCGTCACCCTGAAAGGTCTGATGCACCGGCGGCGGCTGGTGCACCCGCCCGACGATCGGCTCGAAATCGTTGATGTTGAACGCCCAGGGGTAGAAGTAGCCGTCCCAACCCACCACGTCGAAGGGATGGTGGTCGAGGATGATCTCATTGAGTCCATCGTACTGCTTTACCAGAATGGGAAAGTCGCCACGCTCATCGTGCGGGCGCAGCTGAGTAGGCTGGCGGATGTCCCGCTCGCTGTACGGCGCCCCTTCGATCAGCTGGCCGAACTCGTTCCGGTACCGCTTGGGCCAGCGCACGTGGCCGCGACTTTCCATGACCAGGAACTTGGTCGGCTCCTTGCTCGGGTCCAGCCGGTAGCGGTGCATGATGCCCCGGTGGATGACCAGGTAGTCCCCTTCCCGGTACGGCAGGTCGCCGAAGACGCTCTCCAGGGTGCCGGATCCCTTGCTTACGTAGACCAGTTCGTCCGCCTGCGCGTTCTTGTAGAAGTGGGCGTCGTTTTCGTCCGGCTCCACGTACAGCATCGCCACCTCCTGGTTGAACAGGAGTGGCGTTCGATCCAGCGTCGGACTTCCCCCGGTCTTGATCTTCGAGGTGCGGAAGTGCCGATGGCGGAGCGTCTGGTCCGTATCGGCCTCGTACTTCAGCTCCTTGAGGCGGCGGGCAGACTTTACCGTGGTCGGGGGATAAGTGTGGTACAGCAGGGACGAGGTTCCGGTAAAGCCCTCATGGCCCATCAACTCTTCGGCGTAGATCCCGCCATCCGGCTTCCGGAATGCGATATGCCGCTTGCGCGGGATCTGGCCCATGGTGTGGTAGATCGGCATCTAAACCTCCAACAGCGTGAACGCCTTCCTCAAAGGTTCCCTCTGGACGCCTGTTCCCGCTCGATCGCCTCGAACAGCGCCTTGAAGTTCCCCTTGCCGAAGCTCCTGGCGCCCTTGCGCTGAATGATTTCGTAAAAGAGCGTCGGGCGATCCTCGACCGGCTTGCTGAATATCTGGAGCAGGTACCCCTCGTCGTCCCGGTCCACCAGGATGCCGAGTTCCTTAAGCGGCGCCAGGTCCTCGTCGATGTGCCCCACCCGGTCGAGCACGCTGTCGTAGTACGCCTTGGGCACCTGAAGGAAGTCCACGCCCCGGTCCCTCAGCGCGGTCACGGTCTCGATGATGTTGTCCGTCGCGATCGCCAGATGCTGGACTCCGGGACCCCGATAGAAGTCGAGGTACTCGTCGATCTGGGACTTCTTGCGGCCCTGCGCCGGCTCGTTGATCGGAAACTTGATCCGGTCGTTCCCGCTCGCCACCACCTTCGACATCAGTGAGGAGTACTCGGTCGAGATGTCGTTGTCGTCGAAGGAGATCAGGTTCCGGAATCCCATTACATCCTGATAGAACTTGACCCAGGTATTCATGGCGCCCAGCTCGACGTTGCCGACGCAGTGGTCTACATACTGGAGTCCCACCGGAGGCGGTGCGTAGCGCGGGGTGACCGCCTGGAATCCGGGGAGAAAGAGGCCCTTGTAGTTCCGGCGCTCGACCAGGCTGTGGATCGTATCCCCATAGGTATGGATGCCGGCGATCACCACCTCGCCGGTGTCGTCCCGCATGACGGTGGGTTTTTGGGCCGGCTTCGCGCCCCGCTCGACGGCATCGCTGAAGGCCTTGCGGGCATCGTCCACCCACAGGGCGATGTCCCGAACCCCGTCGCCATGCTGGGCTATATGCGCCGCGGCAGGATGCTCCGGGCTGAGCGGGGACGTGAGGAGGAGCCTGACCTTGTTCTGCTGGAGCAGGTATGTGGCCCGGTCGCGGGTTCCCGTCTCAGGGCCTCGGTAGGCGACCAGCTGAAAACCGAAGGCGGTCCGGTAATAGTGGCTGGCCTGCTTGGCATTTCCGACGTAGAACTCGACGAAGTCGGTGCCGTTGATTGGAAAGCTATCGGCGGATGTTGCGTCCGCAGCCAAGGCCTTGGTGTGCATGACTCCTCCAGGATGCTGCCGAGATCTGCTGTGGCTCTAACGGAAAGATACCTATGGGCTTAGACCCACGCCACAGGTCCCACCGCCGGCCCCATGCCGGGCCGGCCGCCAATGCGGCGGATATCACATCGCCTTTGGGCTAACACAGTTATTTAGGATAGCTTCCGCCAGAGTTCGGGTAGGTAATGACCCGATCCGAGGTCCCAGGGTCCTGCCCGCCATCGGGACTGGGTTAGCTTCGAGGCCTATCTCCGGGGTCCAGATCCACATGCCCGGTCGTGATATCATCGTAATCGGATTCTCTGCTGGCGGGGTCGCGGAACGAGGATCGGACGTGATCCGCCAGCTTCTGCTCGCCGGAAGCGCGGCCCCGCCCGAACCGGTCGATGCCGAGATGGCAAACGACCCTCTGCCTGACCTCGCAACCACGGAGCGCGGGTGACGGGCACCGTGGACCGGAAGGCCGGGGGTGGCTCCTTTACCAGGCCCGTGATCGGTATTGCGACATCGGCCGGCGGCCTCAGCGCCTTGAGCCGGCTGCTGAGCGCACTGCCGCCGACGCTAGATGCCGCGATTCTCGTTGTACAGCACCTGGACCCCGCTAGGCCCAGTCACCTCGCCGATATCCTGGGGCGGCGCACCGCCCTTCCCGTCAAACAAGCGGCCAGCGACGATCGCCTGCAGGTGGGCGCGGTGCTGATCGCGCCGCCGGGCGCCCACATCCTGGTTGACCCGGAAGGCGCGGTCTCGCTGTCCCAGTGTCCCCCGGTGCACTTCGTTCGTCCCGCCGCGGACCGTCTCTTCGAATCGATTGCCGGAAGCTTCGGGGCGCGGGCGGTCGCCGTGGTGCTGACCGGCACCGGCCACGACGGGGCCACCGGTGCCCAGGCCGTAAAGCAGGCGGGGGGTAAGGTGATCGTGCAGGACGAATCCACCTCCGAGTTCTTCGGCATGCCTAAATCGGCGATCAATGCCGGACGGGTAGACCTGATTCTCCCGCTGGACGAGATCGCGGCGGCTCTCGTGGCGCTCTGCGGCGAGATAGCATGAGCGAACCGAAGCCCGTCACACCCGTCGTCGAAGAGATCCCGGAGTCTCCCGAGATGGTCAGGGATCTGGAGACGCTCCTGGAATACCTGAAGCAGAGCCGCGGCTTCGATTTTACGGCCTACAAGCGAGCCACCCTCATGCGGCGGGTGCTGGTCCGCATGGAAACGGTCGGAATGAGATCGTTCGCCGACTATCTCGATTACCTCCAGGTGGACTCCAACGAGTTCACCCGGCTCTTCAATACCATCCTGATCAATGTCACCAGCTTTTTCCGGGATTCCCCGGCCTGGGAATACGTTGCGAGCGACGTCGTTCCCCGGCTGATCAACGGGACGAAGGCCCGGAATCCGATCAGGATATGGAGCGCGGGCTGCGCCTCCGGGGAAGAGGTGTACACCATCGCCATGTTGCTGGCCGAAGCGCTGGGGTGGGAGCAGTTCCGGGAGCGGGTGAAAATCTACGGCACCGATGTCGACGAAGAGGCGCTCGCCGAGGCCCGCCAGGCTTCCTATGACAGCCGCAGAGTGGAGGGCGTTCCACCCGACCTGCTGCAAAAATATTTCGACCGCCAGGAGGGTCACTTCGTCTTCAACAAGGATCTTCGCCGGAGCGTCATCTTCGGTCGCCACGACCTCAATCAGGACGCCCCGATCTCGCGGATCAGTTTGCTGATCTGCCGCAACTGTCTCATGTACTTCAATGCCGACGCGCAAGGGAGGATTCTGGCCCGATTCCAGTTTGCCCTGCTGGAAGGCGGCATCCTTTTCCTGGGGAAGTCCGAGACCTTACTGACCCACTCGGTGAGCTTCGGCGCCCTAGACGTCAAACGACGGCTCTTCACCAAGGCACCGCCCGGACCCCGGGAGCGGGGTGAGATCGACCGGCCGCGCTGGGTCGAGCCCACTGGAGCGGTCCAGCGGTTGCGCGGGGCCTCCGCCGATCACGCTCCCGTGGCTGAGCTCCTGGTCGATAGGGACGGGAAGGTCATACAGGTCAACGGGCAGCTCCGATCCGTCTTCGGACTCAGCGCTCGAGACCTGGGCCGGCCCTTGCAAGATCTCGAGCTGTCCTACCGGCCATTCGAGCTCCGGTCCAATATCGAGCGGGCCTATGCCGAACACCGGCCGGTTTCGCAATCAGAGGGTGCCTGGAAGGCTCCGTCCGGACAGATGCTGTACTTCGATCTCTTGGTCGTCCCGGTTCCCGACGAGGACGGCACCTTTCTCGGCTGTAATTGCATCTTTACCGATGTAACCAGAGCTCACCGCCTTCAGGAAGAGGTCCAGCATACCCACCAGGAGCTGGAGACCGCACTGGAAGAGCTGCAGTCCACCAACGAAGAGCTGGAGACCACGAACGAGGAGCTGCAGTCGACGGTGGAGGAGCTGGAGACGACCAACGAGGAGCTTCAGTCGACCAACGAAGAGCTGGAGACGATGAACTCGGAGCTTCAGGCCACCAATGGGGAGATCCAGACGCTGAACCAGGAAACCCAGGAACGGGAGAATCAGCTCAACCGCCTGAATGCCGTGCTGGAGTCCATTTTCAGCAGCCTCCGGGGCGGCGTGGTGATGCTGGACCGCGATCTCCGGATCCAGAAGTGGAATCGAAAGGCGGAAGACCTCTGGGGCCTCCGTCCCGAGGAGGCACAGAACAAAAACTTCCTGAACCTGGACATCGGGCTGCCGGTGGACCAGCTCAAGAACCCAATCCGCAAATGCCTGGCGACCGACAACAACAAGGAGTTCATAGAGGTAGTGCTGGACGCCACCAATCGGAGGGGCAAACTCACGCGGGTCAAAGTGACCTGCACCCAGCTGGCCAACCCCAACGGAGGAGACGCTCTGGGCGCCATTCTCCTCATGGAAGAGGCCGATGGCAAGCCATAACAACGCATTCAAGGTCGTGGGGAAGCAGTGAACCGGAAAGAGTACGCCGATCGCGTTCAGGCCATGCAGGCCCGTATCAGCGCGCTGTCCTCCACCGACGCGCTGACCTCCAGCGAGACGGTCGAAGATCTGAAAGTCGCCCTGGAAGAGCTCCGGGTGGCCGAAGAGGAGCTGCGGCAACAGAACGAAGAGCTCGCGGTTACCCATCTCGAGCTCGATCACGAGCGTCGCCGGTACCAGGAGCTGTTCGAGTTTGCCCCTGGCGCTTACCTCGTCACCGATCCGAGCGGGATCGTGCGCCAGGCGAACCGGTCCGCCGCCAGGCTCCTTAATGTGCCCCCGACATTTCTCGCCGGAAAAGCGCTGGCGGCGTTCGTCGCCACGGAGGACCGGGCTCGCTTTCGCTCGCTCCTCACCGAGATGGGAAGCGCCGCTGGTTCACACACCGCCGCGTTCAAGCTCCAGCCCCGGGAGGGTGGAACCCTGGACGCCGAGCTCACGTATTCCGTCAGCCAGGCCCGCGAAGGGGACCCCCGTGTGATCCGCTGGCTGGTCCGGAACGTGACCGAGCGGGAACAGATGGCACGCCAGATTCGCGCCCTCAATATGGAGCTGGAATCCAGAGTGGCGGCCCGCACCGCCGATCTGACCGAGGCCCATCGTCTGGCGCGGGACCTGGTGGAGAAGGAACAGAGTGCTCGCCGAGCCGCCGAGTTCAGCGAGGCCCAGTCCCGCCACGTGCAGAAGCTGGAAAGCATCGGGGTGCTGGCGGGAGGGATAGCTCACGACTTCAACAACCTGCTGCACGTTGTCCTGGGCAACGCCGACATCGCCCTGAGCAATCTGACGAAGGGCTCACCCGCCCGGGAGCCGATCGATGAGGTGGTGCGGGCCACGCTCCGCGCCGCGGACCTGACCCGGCAGCTCCTGGCCTACTCCGGCAAAGGCACCTTCGTCGTGCGTCATCTCGATCTCTCCACCGAGGTGCGAGAGATGGCCACGCTGCTGCGGACGGGAATCTCGAAGCAGGCCACCCTGGCATGGGAGTTGTCCCCCACCCTTCCGGCTGTCAGCGCCGACCCTACTCAGATCCGCCAGATCGTGATGAACCTCATCACTAATGCGTCGGATGCACTGGGCGAGGCCGGAGGAACCATCACACTGCGCACCGGCGTCACCCGGGTGGAAGACCTGGAGGACCACAGCTTCGGTGTGCCGCTCGACGGACAGGGTACGCCGGATCCGAGCAAAGGTCCCCTGGTCTACCTCGAGATCGGCGACAGCGGCTCTGGGATGACTCCGGACACACTGAGCCGCATCTTCGATCCGTTCTTCTCCACCAAGTTCACCGGGCGCGGCCTGGGTCTGGCCGCAGTCATGGGCATTGTGCGCAGCCACCACGGCCAGATCCGGGTTCGCACCGCGCCGAGCGAAGGGACTGCCTTCCGGGTCCTCTTTCCTTCGGTTGCCGGCACTGCGCGCAAGCCGGCCAAGGCCACAGGTGAGCGGAGCGACTGGCAGGGAAGCGGCACCATCCTCGTGGTCGACGACGAGGAAGGCGTGCGCGAGGTCGCCGAGCGAATGCTGCAGGAGATCGGATTCCAGACCATGACCGCCGGTGATGGGCGGGCTGCTTTGGAGATCATGGAGCAGGCCGGCGATAGCGTAACGGCGGTCCTGCTCGATCTGTCCATGCCGCGAATGGGTGGAACCGAGACATTCCGGCGCCTGCGCGCCCTCAAGCCCGAGCTCCCGATCCTCATGATGAGCGGCTACACCGAGCAGGTAGTGGCTCCCCAGTTCAGCGGGGCAGGCCCCGGGATCACCGGGTTCCTGCAGAAGCCGTTTCTGGCCGAGAACCTCATTGCCGTTCTTCGGCGCTTCGCGGAGAGTACGGCCGATTAGACGTGCAACTTCCTCCCCGCGGCGCATCTCCTCCCCTATAGCCGGGTCGGGGCATCCGGATAACCCAAAACGCTAACTTATATCTACACAACGGCTTAGCTTTACTGGCCCAACAGTGGCGACCTCGATTTGGGCCCGGGCGGCACCCTGAGGGCGGCCTGGGACCGACTCCGGAATCGAGGATAGGATCTCTATCACCGAGACGGGAGAGTACATTCGAGCATATTTCCTGCAGCGGTTTTCGGTCGCGGGAGCCCGGGCACGTATTGCTACTCTAGAGGGACATGACCGCCGACCTAACCCAGCTCTTCGAACTGTACTACGAGTCCCTGGTGCGGATGCTTTACCGCCGAACGGGTGACCGGGATCGGGCAGAGGACCTGGCGCAGGAGACCTTTGCCCGGGCAGTTGCCGCTCCGCCCAACAACCCGCGTCCATGGCTCTTCGCAGTGGCGCTCAACCTGGTGCGTGAGGATGGCCGCCGGGCGCTGCGCCAGGGACGCCGGCTCGAGCTCCTCCGAAGCGATGACCGGCCGCCGCAGGGCCCGGAGGCAGACCTGGAGCGGAACGAACGGAGTGCCGCTGTCCGCTCCGCGCTTGCGACCCTGGGAGAGCGCGACCGGGAGGCGCTCCTGCTCAAGGCAGAGGGATTCAACTACGAGGAAATCGCCGCTACGCTGGGGCTCTCCAAGGGTGCGGTCGGGACCACGCTGGCCCGGGCCCGCCGGCGTCTGGTAGAAGCGTACCGCTCAGAAGCGCGAGGGAAGCATGTCGCATCTTGATGAAGGTACGCTGCACGCGCTGCTCGATGGCGAGCTGGAGCTCTCCGAGGTAAAGGAGATCCAGACCCACCTCGGCGTTTGCGCAGCTTGTGATTCACGCCTTCAAGACGTCAAGCAGTTTCTGGCCGAGGCGGACCGTCTGGTCGGAGCGCTGGAGGCGCCGGCGGGCTCCCTCAGGACTCGTCCGGAGCCCGCTGCCCGACCGACCGGCCCGGTCATCCCGCGCGACCCGGCGGCGTGGGAATCGCCGCCGGAGCTCCTCCTGCCGGAATCCCTCGAGAAGACCCAGCGGCGCTTCGGAGCTCGCGTTTTCCGATGGGCCGCTGTGATCCTGGTTATCATCGGCGGCGGTCGCCTGGTCCAGGGGACCCTGCGTCCCGACAAGCCGCGGCTGGAGCTGACCGCCCGTGACCTGGCGCGCCCCTCGACCCCGCCACCCGTGGTGAGTCAGGCGGAGAGCGGAAGGCCGGAGTCGGCACTGGCCCGGCTTGCCCGTCCGACTCCCGCCGCTCGTGCCCCGGTAGCCAAGGCTGTACCAGACCGGAAGGCAGCAGCGGACCGGCCCGCGCCGGCAGCTGCCGCTCCGGTGGACGAGCTGGACACTGCCGGGGCGGCGGCGAATGACTCGGCCCTCTCGACGCCGGATACCCAAACTCTCGCGGTTGGCCGAACTGATTCCGGCGGGGGACGGCCCACTGAGAACCAGGATCTCGCCACCCGCCAGGCTGCGGCGGCAGCGCTGGAAGAGCTCGATCGCGAACGCCTGCGGTCTCGCGCCAACGCCGCAACCGCGTCGCTTCCGCCGGCACGAGCCGAGCTCCCACCCGCGGCCGAACCGCCCGCAGCTCCGCGCACACTCGAACAGCGCGCGCAGGTGTATCTCCGCATCGGGCTGGACGAGGCCGTGACCCAGCTGGGCCGGCCGGTTCACGTGATCGAGGCCCTGACACCTGAATTCATCGGCCTTACGCCGGGCCGGGGTGTTCCGGGGGCAGATCCTAGCCGGCCGGTTGTTCGGGTCGTGTACCTGGAGCGGGGTCGGATGATCCTGCTGGATCAGCAGCGCTTGCGGACCGGGCAGGCGCCGGGTGCGCCCGCGGGGAACCTGCGGTGGACTCAGGGAGACGTGATGCTGTACCTGCACGGGGAGCCCAGCTCGGACGTGCTTCGGAACCTGCAGAGGAGGGTGCGATAGTCCGATCCGCAGGCCAGCCGCCTCTCGGGACTTCCACTCCCAGCTCCCAGCACCCAGCTCCTAGCTCTCCAGCACCTCCCTCACCTTCCGCATCAGCTCTACTGACGTGAACGGCTTATGGATGAACGCGGCTCCGCGCTTCGTGATGCCCCGCCGCATTACCTCATCATCGGTGTAGCCTGAGATGTAGAGAACCTTGAGCTCGGGGCGTTCGCCCAACAGTGCATCCACCAGCTGGCCAGCCGCCATCCCTGGCATCACGACATCGGTGACCACCAGCTGTATCGGGTGGCCGTATCCCGAGGCCACACTAAGGGCGTCCTGTCCATGCCGTGCCTCGAGTACCGTATGGCCCTGCTCGGTCAGGACCTTCCATAGCAGCTCCCGCACCCCGTCTTCGTCTTCCACCACCAGCACCGTCTCGTCGCCCCGGAGCGAAGGCGGAGCATCCGTGCTGGTGAGCTCCTCTCCCTCCACCCGGGGGATGAAAACCTTGACCGTGGTACCCTGCTCCGGCTCGCTCGATACCCGGACACCGCCCCCGTTCTGCTTCACGATCCCGTAGACAATGGATAGACCCATACTGGACCGGCTCCCCGGCGCGTTGGAGGCGAGGAACGGCTCGAAAGCGTTAGGCAATCCTTCTCCGTCCGAACCGCTCCCGCTGTCACTGACGGCGAGCACGAGGTAGCGGCCGGGCTTGACCGAACGGCCGCGGGTTGACCCGCTGATCTGGCGCTCGCCGGTCTCGATGGTGAGGGTGCCTCCCGCCGGCATGGCGTCACGCGCGTTGAGCACCAGATTGACCAGGATCTGTTCCAGCTGACCCGGATCCATCTTTACGTCGCCCAGCCCCGGCCGGAGCCGGGTGACCAGCTGGATATCGGCGCCGACCAGGCGTCGAAGCAAGCCTTCCATGTTCGTGACCACGCCGTTCAGCTCCAACGTTCTGGGCTGAAGGGCAGGCTGCCCCCCGAACGTCAGGAGCTGGCGAGTGAGCTGCGCCCCGCGGTCGGCCGCCAGCCGGATCTGCTCGACATCTTTCCGGCGAACATGCTCTTCGGGGAGATCGCGGAGGAGCAGGTCGCTGAATCCGCGGATCGTGGTGAGCAGGTTGTTGAAATCATGGGCCACACCGCCCGCCAGCCGGCCGGCGGCGTCCATGCGCTGGGCTTGCCGCAGCTGTTCTTCGCTCTGGTGCAGCGCGGCGCGGGTGCGGGTGCGCTCGCTGATGTCGGTGCCGAGCACCAGGCGCGCCCGCCGGCCCCCCAGCTCCATCTGGTGCGACACCAGCTCCATGTCCACGATGGTTCCGTCCTTGCGCTGATGCTGGGCCAACGCCACGTCTCCCCGCGTGACTCCGCTCCGCTCCAGCCCGTGGTGCACCCCAGGGGCGTCATCCGGCGGGAGGATGTCCATTATGGTCATGGAGAGGAACTCATCCCTGGAGTAGCCGTACTGGCGGGTGGCTGCCTCGTTTACCTCGAGAAAGGCGAGGCTGTCCACCTCGAACACCCACATCGGCTGCGGGTTGCTCTCGAACAGCATGCCATAACGCTCGTTTGCCTCTTGGGCTGCCCGGTGGAGTCGGCCATTATCCACCGCGAGCGCGGCTCGGGTCGCCAGCTCCTCGGCGAACGCCAGGTCGTCGGCGTCGTAGCCGCGGCCGGACTCGGAGGTAACCGCCAGGGTGATCGTACCGGCACTGCTTCCCCGGGCCGGCATGGGTACCCGGATGAACGCCGTCGGCGACAGTGCCCGAAACAGCTTGAGGTGTTCCTCATCCTCGGCGCGGGCACGAAGGAACTCTTCGGTTACATCGGCCATGTCGGGGTGATGGGCCGCACCGAACGGCGGCCGTCCCGAGCCGTACTCGCAGAGGGCGCGGACGAGGAGGTCTTTGGCCGGATCCCGGTGCGCACCGGAGACGAATTGCAGCGTCCCCTGCTCAGTGGCCACGTGGATCGCGCACCAGTCCGCCAGTGTCGGCACCGCGAGCCGGGAGAGATCCCGCAGGGTAAGCATGTAGTCCAGGGACGAGGCCAGCACCGCGCTGGCTTCGACAATGAAGCCCAGCCGTCGTTCTACCCCCGCAATCTCGTCGCTGGAGAGCTGGATCGAGCGGGCCCGCTCTGCTCGCTCCCGGAGGCGGGCCACCAGCAGGATGGTGCCGGCCAGCGCGAGCGCCAGCGCCAGCAGGCCATACCCATTGGACGGCGTGACCCGCAGGATGGCGCCAGGCTCGGAGAGGAAGTGGAGGGCGTACACCAGCGTCAGCAGCGCGCTGATGATCCCGGGCCCGATCCCGCCACTGTAGGTGGTGTAGACGGCGGCAAGGATCAGAAAGGGAAACGGCTGGGTGATCGGGAAGTTGTGTCGCCTGAGCTGATCGAACAGAATGACCGCGGCCACTGTGAGCAACGGGCCGCGCACGTAGGGGCCGACCCTGGCCCACTCGGTGCCAGCAGTCACCCGCGCCACCGCCCGCGCCACGAGCGCCGTCCCGGTCACCCGCCGCGCCGCCCCGCTTTGGCCCATGATTACTCCGGGAAAGTCCCTTGCCCACCGTGAGGCTACCAACCTCAATGGTAAGACCCCCTGGCGTCTGTGACAGCCCACACACACCTTATCTGGTTCTTGCTTGCCGGGTTGGCTTCCACACCTGGCCGCAGACCCACGCCAAATCGAGAGACCGCCATGGCCGCGACCCGAAAGTCCGCCAAGCGCAGTGCCGCGAAAAAGCGCCCGGCAGCCAAGCGTCCGTCCTCCAAGAAGAAACCGACCCCGAAGTCCACCCCGAAGCGCCGTGCCAAGAAGAGGACCGCCTCGAAGACGAGCGGCCTCAAGCGACAGGCAAGGAAAGGGCTGAAAGTGGCCCGCGGCGGCCTCGATACCATGATTGAGGCGGGGGGAAAGACCTGGGAGAGCCTGAAGACCACCACGGCCAACGTGATGGAAGACGTAGTTGAAGGCGTGAAGGAGACTTTCGCCAGCGACCCGCCGCGGCGCCCGGGCTCGCGCTGAGAACCGGCCGATCACTCCTTGCGACCCGGCGGGTCCGACGATATGCTATGCGCCGTCCCTCAGAAACCGCAGGATCTCCGCAGGCCCTTTCGTTCGAAAGGATATTCGCTCCATGGCCCTGCCTCGTCGGCTGTCCAGCTCCGCCCCTGCCCTCCTGCTAGGCTTGCTTCTCGTTGGGCTTCCTGCCGCGCTCCAGGCGCAAGCGCAAGCCACGACGGGAGTCACCCGCGGGACGATCACCGACTCCACCGGGCAGCCGATCTCCGGCGCCACGGTAACCCTGCGGAACCTGGAGACCAACGCCCAGCGATCGCTCACCACCAATCAGAGCGGGGTCTACGCCGCCACCCTGCTCCGGGTGGGCAATTACGATGTCAGTGCCCGGGCCGTCGGATATCGTGAGTCCAGGCGCAGCAACATCCCCGTTGGCCTGGGCGAGACTGTCACGCTCGACTTCGCCCTGGAGCCCCAGGTGGTTCAGCTGCAGGAGCTCACGGTGGAGGCCGAGCCCGCGCTGGATGTGAGCCAATCGGCCTCGGCCACCCGGCTCAGCGTCGAGGCGGTAGAGGGCCTGCCCAACAACGGCCGGAACATTTTCAACCTCACGACCCTGACACCGAACGTGGCGATCGTCCAGGGGCCTGACGGCGACGAGATCAGCATCGGCGGACAGCGAGGCATCCACAACAACGTCTCGGTGGACGGGGCCGACTTCAACAACCCCTTCTTCGGCGAGCAGCGTGGTGGCCAGCGTCCCGCGTTCACGTTCAACCTCGACGCGGTCCAGGATTTCGTGGTGGTCTCGGATGGCGCGAACGCGGAGTTCGGCCGTTCGGGCGGTGGTTTCCTCAATATCATCACCAAGTCGGGGACCAACCAGTTCCACGGCTCGGGGCACTATTTCGGGAAGTACGACGCGCTTTCCGCCGACTTTAGGCACACCTCCGCCGCCGGGGGATCCACCGGATTCACCCCGGATTTTACCCAGCACCAGTTCGGCGCCACCTTCGGCGGGCCGATCGTGCGCGACCGGGCCTTCTTCTTCCTGGCCTACGATCAGCAGGAGTACAACGAGACCAAGCAGACCACGCGGTTGGGGTCGATCGATCCGGCGCTTCTGGCCTTTGTAGATACGGCCTACTCGGGTGCCCTACGGGGCGATTTCGGTCCCATCAGCCGCACCAACGACGCCAACGCCTTCCTGGCCAAACTGGATTTCCGGGTGGGCGAGAAGCACAACGCGACCCTCAAGTACAACTACACCAACTCGCGGCAGGTGAATGGCACGTTCGACGTGGACTTCTGGGGCCGGAGCGCCAACGGCCTGGAGCGCGACTTTTCGCACGCGGTGAACGGTGGGCTGAGCTCGCTGCTCTCCTCCTCGCTGTCCAACGAGTTTCGCTTCCAGTGGGCCCGGGAAGACCGGCCGCGGCCCTATGGAGGTCCGGCCAACCCGGCAACCGGGCGCCCCTTTCCCGATACCGACATCGGTTTCGTTACACCGGATGGCTTCAACGGGTACCGGGTCGGGATGCCGTTCTTTATTCCCGTAGATGCGCACGACTACCGCTTCCAGGTGCTGGACAACGTTTCCCTGGTCAGCGGCAACCACCTCTTCAAGTTCGGCGGGGAATGGAACCGCACCGGAGTGAACCAGACCTTCCGCGGCTTCGGCAACGGGCGAATCGCGTTCACGTCGGTGCCGGGGTTCCTCAACTACGTGGCGAATGGGAACCAGTACGTCGAGTGCTCCGACGACATCACCAACGCATTCGTTATCGGGAGCAACACCGCCACCTGCCCAATCGGAACCCACATCTCGGGGCCGGTGGCGCTGTACCTCCAGCAGGCGGGAATCGGTGGTCTGACGGTGGATGAGG
>JBDTTD010000032.1:0-15733 GCA_039930805.1 Gemmatimonadales bacterium
CCGAGAAAGCGGCGGGTGCGGTGATCGTCCACCACCGGCACCACTGAGATGTTGCGGGTCTTCAGCATGATCGCGACTTCGCTGGCCATTGCCCCGGCCACGGCGACGTGCGGATCCGGCACCATCACTTCGGAGGCTTTCATTGGCTCAATTTGCCCTGAATGGAGGAAGGGTCAAGAGTCCCGACCCCAGTGATCCAGGGCCTCGCGTGTGGCGCGACGTCCCTCGCTGGCGTACTCGCGCACCCGGTCCACCCTGAAGGTGGCGTTTCGCTCTATTCGCGGCCGAACGTAGACCAGCGGCGGGCGGGCAGGATCCGCCCGCCAGACCGCGAGCTGGCTCTCCGTGTTGGCCGCCATGAGGATCCCCACCGCCTCGTCGTGGGCCCGCACCATCGAGGGGACCCGGGGCGCCTGGGCGGGGGGAGGCACGTCGAAGCCGGGACCCACGTCCACGGCCAGCACCAGCTCCACGTCGAGCTCGGCCGCCGGCTCGAGTGGCACCACACCGCGCAGGCCGCCGTCGCCATAGCGGCGTCCACCCAGCACGACCGGCGGGTAATACATCGGCAACGCGCAGCTGGCACACAGCACGTCCACCAGCGGCGCCACCTGCGCTCCTGCGCCGAAGAGCACCAGCTCACCGCTATCCAGATCCACGGCCGTCACGGTGAGCGGCACGGCGAGATCGGCGAAACGGCGGGCCGGTACCAATGCCTCGATCGCCCGGCGCAGTGCGCCCGGCCTCAGGAGCGATCGGGCGAAGAGTCCGGCCACTGGGGCGAGCGGTTCGCGGACGATGCTCCGGGCACCCAGCTGGGTGATCCGCTCCAGCATCTCGTCGTTGCCCACGCCACTCGCCAGCCCAGCCGCGATCACCGCCCCCATCGAGGTCGCGACATACCAGGCCGGCTCGAACCCCGCCTCCTTCACTGCCCGACACGCGCCGAGATGTGCCGTGGTCTTGGCACCGCCGCCACTCAGTACTACCGCGATAGGGCGAGCCGTCACGAACTTCGCTTCTGGTTGCGGTGGGCCTCGGCCCTGGCGTAGCGCGCACGCTCCTCGTCGGTCTCCGGCACAAGACGAGGAACCCTCTTCGGCTTCCCCTGGTCGTCCACGGCCACGAACACCACGTGGGCGGTATGGGTGTGCCGCCGCTCCCCGGTGCTCACCCACTCGGAATAGACCTCGACCGAGATATAAATCGAGGAGTTGCCGACGAAATCCACGGTCGCGGCACAGGTGACCAGGGCGCCCACCGGGATGCGCTCGCGGAAATCCACCCGTTCGATGCTGGCCGTGACCGCCGGCCCGCCCGCATGGCGAATGGCGGCGACGGCGGCCGCCTGGTCCACCAGCGCCATCAGCTCGCCGCCGAACAGGTCGCCCCGCACGTTCTGCATGTGGGGCATCACGAAGGTCGTGATCTGGCCGACGGAGTAGGACATGGGGCGGGATTCGGGGGCGGTCATAGACGGACACCGGAAGGAGGGAACGAGGGAACGAGGGCAAACGCTGACGAGAACCTTCCCTCGTTCCGCGCGTTCCCGCGTTCCACCCTAGTAATCAACCGGCCGCAAATAGTACTCGCCAATCGCCGTCCCACTCAGCATGGCAACGGTCGGGAGCCGCCGCTTCCAGTGCGTGCTGTCGAGCCGCTTGCGCACCAGGGCTATCTCGGCCTCATCGAAGCCCAGGGCCGAGATCTCGGGGCCGCGGTAGCCGAGCAGGATCCAGTGCAGGATGGCGTCCGCTCGGGGGTAGGAGATGCCGAAGTCGCCCTCGTCGGTCTGGCCCTTGATCAAGTCGGCCGTGGCCGGCTTGGAGACGATGACCTCCGGCACGCCGAGGTGGCGGGCAAGCGCCCAGACCTGGGTCTTGAAGAGGTCCCCGATTGGATTGACCGGTGGCGAGTCGTCGGCGTGCCAGGTGAAGTAGCCCAGCAGCCGCTCTGTCTTGTTGCCGGTGCCCAGTGGCAAGGCCCGATGCGCCGCCGATAGATCGAACAGGGTGATCATCCGGGTGCGAGCCATGACATTGCCCAGCCGCCCCGGCTCCAGCTCTCCCCCAATGGCATGGGCGAGCGCGTCCACCGCCGGGCTGATGTCCACCGTCGTGCTGGGAATGCCGAGCGCATCGATCACCAGCTGCGCGTGGGACATGCTCTCCGGGCTGGACGAGCGGTAGGGCATCCGGACTCCGAGCACGTTGGCCGCCCCGAGCGCCTCGACCGCGAGGTAGGCTACCAGCGAGCTGTCCACTCCGCCGGAGAGGCCGATCACCACCTTGTCGAACTTTCGCCGGCGCTGAACCTCATCGCGGATGAACTCGCGGAGCCACTGCTGGGTGAGCTCGGTGTCGATGGCGAGCGGATCCTGGCCCGGGTTGAAGCGTGCCGACAGGGGCGGAAGCGGGGACGCGGGCGGGCGGGAGACGGCAGCGGGGCGGCGGGCCCGCGGGGCAGTTTTTTCCTCACCATCGATCTCCCCAGATGTGCTTTTCCTGCCCTGCGGCCCCCCTGCCCCGCTGCCCCGCCTGGCCGCATGCAGCGACCCGAGCAGGTGTGGCAGCCGCATCTCGAGGTCGGCGAGGAGCGGGAGATCGGCGCGGGCCCGGGTGATCTCCTCGAAATCCAGCGTCGCCGGGATGATCGCTTCCTGAAAGACCGGGGCTTGCACCAGGAGGTCTCCCCGGGGACCCGCCAGGATCGATCCACCGGGAAACGCCTTGCCGCCCTCGAATCCCACCAGCTGCGACAACGCGACGTAGACCCCGTGCTCGCCGGCGATGTCCTGGGCCAGCCTGCTCCAGCGGGCCAGACTCACCGGCCGCCCCGCGGTATCATCGCTGGTGACCACGCCGCGGGCGGGGCTGGCGCTCGGAACGATGATCAGCTGGGCGCCGTCGAGCGCCGCCAGCATGGGAGTGAAGGAATGCCAGGCATCTTCGCAGATGAGGATCGCCGCTCGGCCCCACCGGGTATCGAAGGCCTGTACGCTCCGGCCTGCCTCGACGAAGCGTTCCTCGTCGAACACGCCGTAGGTCGGGAGGAAGATCTTGCGATGGATGTGGCGGATCCCAGCGTCCGGCCCCCCGAGCGTGGCGTACAATCCTGAGTTGTAGAGCCGGTTTCCGTGGACCTCATAGAAACCCAATGCGATATCCAGCGGCGGGGTACTGGCCTCCTGGTGCTGCCGGCTGAGATCGGCGAAAAGCTGGTCGCCGCTCATGGCCAGGTCCCGCACCCCGCCCTCCAGGAAGTAGCCGGTCAGCGCGGTCTCGGGGGCGACCAGCAGCTCAGGTGGCTCAGGCCAGCCTCCGACCTCCCGGAACAGGGCGCCGAGGCGGCAGAGATTTTCCTGGTATGCCCCTTTCTGGGGCCGTATCTGGGCGATGGCGAGGCGGAGCACGTCTGAAAAGTAAGAGGTGAGAGGTGAGAAGTGAGAGGGGACTTGAAGCTTGGAGCTGGGTGCCTGGAGCTGGGAGCTGCGCAGCCAGGAGTCCGCAGCCCGGCCCTCACCTCTTACTTCTCACTTCTTACCTCTTACTTTAGGTGACATGCTGTTCTATGTCGCCATCGGCAGCGCACTTGGCGGGGTCGGCCGGTACTTGCTCGGCGGGCTGGTCCAGCGGGTGCTGGATACCACACTTCCGGCCGGAACGTTGTTCGTCAACATCTC
Organism: Gemmatimonadales bacterium; assembly: GCA_039930805.1. Lineage (GTDB taxonomy): Bacteria > Gemmatimonadota > Gemmatimonadetes > Gemmatimonadales > GWC2-71-9 > CAVVWJ01. The sequence continues at coordinate 3,683 of JBDTTD010000032.1, forward strand.
CGGCTCGTTTCTGCTCGGCGCTATCCTTCGCTACGCAGTTGATACCCCTTCACTCAGCCCCGAGGTGCGCGGTCTTCTGACCATCGGCTTCTGCGGCGGCTACACCACCTTCTCCACCTTCAGCTATGAGATGGCTGCGTTGTTGAAGGACGGCGAGTGGACTCGCGCCGGCTTCTACGTTGCGGCCAGCGTGCTGCTATCAATCGCAGCGATGTTCCTGGGATTTGGCCTCGCGCGCGAAATAGTCGCCCTGCGGGGACGGATCTAGAAGGAGGCCTCGAATGCATGGATTGGCCGGCGAACGGGTCCTGATGCGAATCCATATCGGGGAGCGGGACAAGCACCATGGAAAACCGCTCTATGAGGCGATCGTCCATCTACTGCGCGAGCGCCACTTCGCCGGTGCCACCGTGTTCCGAGGCATCATGGGATTCGGGGCCAGCGCAGGGATCCACACCGAGAAGGTGCTCCGGCTTTCTCTTGACCTGCCGCTGGTGATAGAGTGCGTCGACACGGAGGAGAAACTTCAGGCTATTCTACCGGAGCTGGATGAGATGATCGGCGGCGGACTGATCACTCTGGAACGCGCCCGGGTGATCATGTACCGGCCGGACGAGCCCACCAAATAGCACGGCACACAGAAACCCTCGGGAGAGCAATGCCCACAGCATTTCAAGCCGTCAGCGGCGTCGCCAACGCCTGCCAAATCTTGCCCAACGTGGTCACCGGCGGTCAGCCTACCGCCGAACAGCTCAGAGCTCTGAAGGAGGCTGGTGGAGGGATTGTTCTTGACCTTCGCGACCCGATGGAACCCCGGCCGGTAGACGAACCGGGGCTGGTGCGTGAGTTGGGCATGGAGTACATCAATGTCCCGGTGCGGGCCGGCTCTCTCGACGACACGACGCTGGAGCAGATCCTCGCTGTGCTCCGTCGGGCGGGAGAGCGGACGGTCTTCTTCCACTGTGGCAGCGGCAGCCGCGTCGGCGGTGCACTCATCCCCTACTTCATTCTGGACCAGGGTCTGGAAGAGCAGGACGCTGTGGATCAGGCGATGCGGGTGGGCCTGCGCAGTGCGGAATACATGGAATGGGGCCTGGACTACGCCCGGCGAAACCAGGGCTCCCCCCAGCCGTAGTTTGGCTTGAGTAATCCCTCGAAGCCCGAAACTCCCTGGAGTACCGATGCACCCCTCGATCCGGCCACTCGCGGCAGGCCTGTTCTGCACCATCCTGGCTACATCTCTCGCGGCGCAAGGCCAGACCAAGCCACTCGACCCCGCGAACATCGACACGACCTGCGCCCCCTGCAAGGATTTCTTCCGGTTTGCCAACGGCGGCTGGCTGCGACGAAGTGAGATCCCGGGCGACTTGCCGAGGTGGGGCAGCTTCAACGAGCTGCAGGAGCAGAACTACTCTGCCCTGGAGCAGGTGCTGACCGAGGCGGCCCGGAACGCTCCGACCGCGAGAGAACCCAACGCCCGGAAGCTGGGCACCTTCTACGGCACCTGTATGGATTCCGCGGCAGTCGAGGCCGCCGGCATCACGCCGCTCAAGGGCGAGCTGGATCAGATTGCGGCCATCAAGGATCGGCGAAGTATCGAGATCGCCATCGCCGGATTACACCGGCGGGGGATTCCGGCGGCCTTTGCCTTCGGGTCCAAGCCCGACGCCAAGCGGAGCACGCGCACGATCGCTGAGGTGTATCAGGCAGGACTAGGCATGCCCGACCGGGACTACTATACGAAAACGGACTCCGCGGCGGAAAAGACTCGCCAGGAATACGTCCAGCATGTAGCCAGAATGCTCCAGTTCGCCGGCCAGGACAGCGCATCGGCCGCCGGCTCGGCGGGAGCGATAATGAGGCTGGAGACCGCCCTGGCCAACGCATCCATGACCCGAGAGGCCCAGCGGGACCCCGAAAGCCTCTACCATCTGTCAACCACGAGTGGCCTCCAGAAACTGGCGCCCGGTTTCGCCTGGCCGGGATACTGGAGTCAGCTGGGACTCAAAGGGATCAAGGAAGTCAACGTGGCCCAGCCTCAGTTCCTGGGCACGGTTGACTCCCTTCTTGCGGCGGCACCCGTGGCCGACTGGAAGGCCTACCTGCGCTGGAACCTGATTGCCGGCACCGCTCCCGCGCTCAGCTCTCCCTTCGTAAAAGAAAGTTTCCGATTCAATTCGACGGTGCTCCGTGGCGTAGGCGAGATGCGTCCACGCTGGAAGAGATGCCTCGCGTTCACTGACCAGGCGCTGGGGGAGATCCTGGGCCAGGCGTACGTTCGCAAGAACTTCACTCCCGAGGCCAAGGCACGGGCGCTCGAGATGGTGAAGAACATCCGGGCAGAGCTCAAGAGCCGGCTCACCAGTCTGACGTGGATGAGCCAGGAAACCAAGACCAAGGCCTATGCCAAGCTCGCAAGCATCATCAACAAGATCGGGTACCCCGATACCTGGCGGGACTACTCCAGCCTCGAGAGCCGGCCCGGTCCGTTCGTGACCAACCTGCTCCTGGCCAACGAATTCGAGGCCCGGCGGGACTTCAACAAGATCGACCGTCCGACCGACCGGACCGAGTGGGGAATGACGCCTCCTACGGTCAACGCCTCCTACAATCCGCTATACAATGCCATCTCGTTCCCTGCGGGGATCATGCAACCGCCCTTCTTCGATCCCAAGGCGGATGATGCGGTGAATTACGGCGGAATGGGCGCGGTCATCGGACACGAGATCACCCACGGCTTCGACGACGAGGGCCGGCAGTTCGACTCGCACGGGAATCTGAGCGGCTGGTGGACCGAGGCCGATACCGAGGAATTCAATCGCCGCGCTGACGTAGTGGAAAAGCAGTTCGACGGCTACGTCGCGCTCGACTCACTTCACGTGAACGGCAGGCTGACGCTGGGGGAAAACATCGCGGACCTGGGGGGATTGCTGATATCGCACGGGGCGTATCGCCGCTCCCTCGCGGGAAAGCCGGAGCCCCGGCGGATCGATGGTCTTACGGGCGATCAACGCTTCTTCCTGGCCTGGGCTCAGATCTGGCGTTCAAAGGCGCGTCCGGAGTTCACCCGTCTCATGGTGAACGTGGATCCGCACGCGCCTCCTGAGTTCCGCACCATTGGCCCACTGTCGAACATCCCGGCCTTTGCCGGGGCCTTCGGCTGCAAGTCCGGAGATCCGATGGTTCGCCCCGAAACCGAGCGGGCGCAGATCTGGTAGGCTAGCGGCGGCGGGCCTCGCCACCGCCCGTCCGCCGGATACCGCCACCGGAGCCGGAACCGCCCCCGCGGCTCTCCCCTCCTCCCGAGCTCCGAACCTGCGGCGGTGGAGAGCTGCTTCTCTCCACTTCCCGCCGCTCGGGCCGGGCCTCCGGAGCGGAAGCCCGCTCAACCGGACGAGGCTGTTCCCGAACTCGCTCTGCCCGAGGCTCCTCCCGGGCTGGTTCAGCCCGCGGCTCCTCTCTTGCCGGCTCGGCCCGCGGCTCCGCGGATCGACGAGCTGGGGCCGCCCCTCCGTCTGCCGCTTTCCGCTCATCGCGGGGCTGCCCAGCCCGGCGCGCCTCAACCGGCTCGGTATTCCGCCTGGATTCGTCTCCCACGGCTCGGCGGGACTTTACAACACCCGGTACATCGGCTGCGGGGCCCTGGCCCTCGGTTACCCGACGCACCGGCGTTGAGGTAGCAGGCTCGCGTACCCCGGAGATCGGAGGATTGTAGACCGTGTTGACCGAGCGGCGTATATCGTAACCGCGCTCGCGAAACCCGGCGATGGACCCGTCGGATCCCCGGAAGCGATACGGGGTGTATGGCCGGTTGTAGACCCGATCCCGGTCCGGGTAGTAGCGGTCGTGATAGCCGTAATACCGGTAGGGCTGGGGGTACCAATACCGCGGGTAATACGACGACGCGTAGTAGTAAGGGTCGTAGAAGAATGGGCTATAGAAGGGGTCGTAGGCGTAGTAGTACGGATCGTAGTAAAAGCTCCGGTAGGGACGCCCGTAGAACAATCCGACTGAAAGCCCGAACCGCGAATGCCCATAGTAGGATCCGCAGGAGAAGTTGCACCAGTCGTCGTCGTACACCGATCCGTAATAGCGCGAGGGATAGCTCGACGCGTAAGTAGACCGCCCGATGACATCGTAGTTGAGCAGATCGTAGTCAAAACTGCTCTGCGCCATCTTGTGGACCAGCTCGTTCAGCTCCGGTTCGGGATCTTCCCGCAGGCGGGCGGGGGCCAGGGCCTGGTAGTCCCAGTGATCTCCCATCGTAAAGCCGTCAAAACGGAATGGATCGCGGGAAACGGCGGCGTACACCGTCCCGCGCCCGGTGGCGTCCGCCTCGAACGCCTCACGCCCGCCACGGCCGCGCACCTCGTACTTCTTGCCGCCGCGCACGAAGTTGTCCTTGTCGGGATCGAGCGGGAACAAGACCCGCAAGCGTCCTTCGGGGTCAACGTGCAGGACGATGAGGTAGCCATCGTCCTCGGTCCGCACCTGAACTTTGGCGCGGTCGCCAGGGAGGAAACGACGATCGTTGCTGATCCAGAGACGGATGGGCGGATCGTCCCGGGTTGCGGCCGCCGGCTGGGCGGGGCTCCCGGAGAACAGCAGCGGAAGGAGCAGCGCGGTAATCATGGCACCTCCCTACGACTTCGGTTGCAACGTGGAAAGTACGACGGGGCACGGACCTGGTGGCATTCAGCAGCCATTACAGGGCACTCTGCGAACCACGTGCCAACTCCTATTGACATGCAATCTAAGCACTTAGGAATGACGAGCACGGTGAGAATGTCCTCTTTTCACCAATTGGACGAGGGATGTCGGACAGTGTTAACCTCGCCGCTGCTCACGGTTTGCTGGTCTCCCGCCCGCCATTCCACCGGTGCCAATACATTCTCATTTCGGTGATCCGGTCGCCGGCGGTCTCGCAGAAGATGGCGCCCCGGGCCTCGACCCACTCGCCGGTGCGGCGCCGGCGAAACACGCACTTGAACTCGGTCGAGAACCAGGGGCCGGCGGCGTAGATCTCCCCCGAGGTGAAGGTGACCTCAGACTGATGGTAGGGGACGTCGGCCCAGTAGCGCCGGACCGCGTCGATTCCCCGGAGTGGCTCCGAAAACGGGGTCTCCACGAAGACGACCTCGGAGGCATAGACCGACATCAGGAGGTCGAGGTCCCCCTTCGACCAACCCTTGCCCAGAGTGTCGATGAGAGATCGCCCCAGAGCTCGGGTGGGACCTTGCTCGGGTACCAGGGCGGTAGCACGTTCCTCAGACTCCATGTCATTAAACATACAAGCCGTACAGCTGGCCCGCGCAGCTTTCATGACCAGTTCCCTCGTCCTGGGACCAAGCCTCCTCCAGGCTCAGAAGCCCTGCCCCACCCCCGGTGTTTCTGCTCTCCAGAGCGGCTGGCGAGCGTACCGCGGCGATTCGCTACCGAAGGCCATCCAGCAGTTCGAGCTGGCTCAGCGGCTTTGCCCTGCCAACCTCGATGCCTTGGTCGGGTTGGGCTTTGCCTGGCTCCGCTCGGGTAACGCCAGGCGATCCGACTCGCTGTTTCGTTCGGTATTGACCCGAAGTCCCGATAATTCGGACGCGTGGGACGGCCGCGCCCGTGCGGCACTTCGGCTGGGCGACTCGCTGGGTGCGCTCGATGCCGGTCGCCGGGCGCTGGCGCTGGCGCCCGACAACCATGAGCTACGGGCACTGCTCGACCGTCTTGCACCGGATTGGAACCGCCCGATTGCCCCAAGGGTCCGGCCGGCCACCCTGCAGCTCGTGACCCGAACCCGCGGGCGCGGGTTCGAGGTGGCAGGCCGGGAGGGTTGGCGTCCGTTTTATCTCCAGGGAGTCAACCTGGGGGTCGCGTTACCGGGACGATACCCGTCCCAGTTTCCGACCGACTCCGCCCGGTACGTTGGTTGGCTCGATACTCTGGCTGCCATGCACGCGAATACGCTGCGGGTGTACACGATTCTGCCTCCCGCGTTTTACCGGGCGCTCCGGGGCTGGAACCTGACCCATCCCGACCGTGCCCTCTGGCTGGTGCATGGGGTCTGGACCGAGCTGCCCCCGAAGCACGATTTCGACGCGCCGGGCTGGAAGGGTGAGTTCCAGGCCGAGATGCGACGAGTGGTCGATGCGACTCACGGAGCGGCCACGATTCCGGCTCGACGGGGGCACGCTTCCGGACGCTACGACGCGGACGTGTCGCCCTGGACCCTCGCCTACATCATTGGACGGGAGTGGGAACCGTTCGCGGTGAAGGCGTTCGACAAGGGGAAGCCTTCAGGATCCTACTCCGGACGATACCTCCGAGTCCGGCAGGCTCCCGTGATGGACCTCTGGATGGCCCGGCAGTGCGATTACATGCTGGCATACGAAGCCGATAGCTACAACGCGCTCCGCCCCATCGCCTACACCAACTGGCCGACACTGGATCCGCTCAGTCATCCCACTGAGGCTACGACCGCGGAAGAGGCGCGCTGGCGCAAGAGCTCCGGCCGAAAGTCAGTTGCCCAGAGGCTGGAGTACGAGAATGATGCTGTCGCCCTCGACGCCAACCTGGTGGAGGCCACATCAGCCAACCCGGCCGGCTGGTTCGCCAGCTATCACGCCTATCCCTACTATCCCGACTTCATGATGCTGGATCCGGGATACCGTGAGGCGCGCTCGTCCGAAGGACGGTCGAGCTACTTCGGGTACTTGCGTGAGCTGGTCCAGCATCACGCTGCCATCCCCACAGTGATCTCCGAATACGGCGTGCCTTCGAGCCGGGGGATGGCACACCTGCATCCGGAGGGGTGGGGTCACGGAGGACACGACGAGCAAGCGATGGCTGCTATCGATGCCCGGCTCACCCGCGAGATCCGGGAAGCCGGGGCCGGGGGTGGGATCCTGTTCGCCTGGCTGGACGAGTGGTTCAAGAAGAACTGGCTGGTCGTCGAATACGAGATCCCCCTCGACAACACCCGCCTGTGGCACAACATGATGGACGTCGAGCAGAACTACGGCATCCTGGGCCAGTACGCCGGTGAGGCTGGTAAGAGCCCGCGCCTGGGCGGCGACCCAGCTCTGTGGCAGGCACTGACCATGGTGCAGGGAGCCACGGCTGGGGCCCCAGGGAAGCTCCGGCGAGTACGGGCGGGGGCAGACGAGTCGTACTACTATCTGGCCGTTGACCTCCAGCCCGGGCAGTTTTCCTGGGCGTCTTCCGGGCTTCAGCTGGTCATCGACACCTACCTGCCGCGGGTGGGACAGCATCGCCTGCCGCGCACCGGGCTGCAAAGCGAGCTCGGCTTCGAATTTCTGATCGACCTGGCCACGCCGGACAGCGGCGAAATTCTGGTGACGCCCGACTACAACCGGCACCCTTCGAAGTTGGACCCGAAAACTGGAGACGACTTCGGACAGTTTGCCCGGCGGCCGGTCATTACTCGCGACCGGACCGATGCACGGTTCGACTCACTCTTCGTAATCACCAATCGAGCCCGCTTCGGACGGGACGGCACCTTCTTTCCTGCCGGCCGTCACGATCGGGGGAAGCTAAAGCACGGCCGCGAGGATGGCTCGACGCTTGCCGACTGGTATTTCGATGAGCAGGCCGGTCTGCTTGAGCTTCGGATACCGTGGGATCTGCTCAACGTCACCGACCCATCGAGCCGCACCCTCCTCTTCGATCCCGGCACCACGGGCGCCTTCGGGACCGCAGTTGCGGAGGACTTTCATGTAGGCGTGGTCATTTATCAAAAGGGGGGCAGGCGGGAAATCGTAGGTGCGCTGCCGGAGATCGAGCGGGGAACGTGGCGGGCTAAGGCGTTCACGCCCTGGCGTTGGGCGGGCTGGACGGAGCCGCGTTTTCATGCCGGGCTCAAGCCGGTCTACGATAGCCTCAAAGAGTTATGGGGGGCCGGTCCTTCCCCAGCGCCAGCTCCACCCGAGCGGCCAGCTCCTTCAAACTGAAGGGCTTCAATACGTAGTCCACGGCACCGCCGCGCAATCCGTTCAGAACATCGCGTTCGTGACCTTTGGCCGTAACCATGATGACCGGCACAGCGCGTAGCGCCGGATCGGCCTTGAGCTGACGCAGCACCTCGAATCCACCCAGCCCCGGCATCATGGCGTCCAGCATGATCAGGTCAGGGATCTCCAGCCTGGCCAGGATCATCGCTTCGTCGCCGTCCTTAGCGCGCCTCACCTCGTGGCCGCTGTTCGTGAGCTTAAACACGATCATGTCGGCGATCTGTTTCTCATCCTCGGCCACCAGAATCTTCGCCATCAGGCCGACCTGAAGCCGTCCGGCCCCGTGGCATCCGGAACCAACGCCGGAAGCGTGACCCTGAAGCGACTGCCCTCCCCCGGCCGGCTCTCCACATCGATCTTGCCATGGTGCCGTCCAATGATGGCCTGGGCGATGACCAAGCCCAGCCCCGTTCCTCCGGCTTCGGCGACCACGGTGTTCTGCCCCCGAAAGAAACGGGTGAACAGCTGGCCATGCTCCTCCATGCTGAGTCCAATTCCGGTGTCGTGCACCGTGACCTCGACTCCGGCAGCAGTGGCAACCGCCTGGATTCCCACTTCACCTTTCGGGGTGTACTTAATGGCATTTGAAACCAGGTTGCTGAAGACCTGGATTAGGCGAGCGCTGTCTCCCCGTACCTGAGGCAGCGGGGCGACGCTCTCCCGGAATGCCAACCCTTTCGTTCGCGCCATCGTTCGGAAAGTGGACGCCACATCGGCCAGCACTGAGACCAGGTCTAGCGGCTCGGGTCGGATCTCGAGGCGCTGCGACTCGATCAGGTTCATGTCGATCAGATCGTTGATCAGCACACCAAGCTTGTCGGAATTTCGAGCAGCGATCTCCAGGAAGTCGCGCTGGGTATCGGTAACCGGTCCGGCGTCGCCGTCGGCCACCAGCTCGATGAACCCCTTGATGGCCGTCAGTGGCGTGCGAAGCTCGTGGGAGACCGTTCCTACGAAGTCGTCTTTCATCCGGTCCAGCAGCTTGCGGCTGGTAATGTCGTGCGCGATGGTGGAGGCGCTGACGACGCGGCCGCTCTGGTCGAGGATGGGGGAGATGGTGAGCGACACATCGATCCGGCGCCCTTCCCTGGTGAGATTCACGGTCTCGAGCCGGCTGACCCGCTCGCCGTTCGCCAGCTGGCGGAAGACCTCGGCCCCGTTGTGATTCCCGCCATGGAGCATGGAGACGTCTTTCCCAACCACCTCCGCCCGGGTGTAGCCGTAGAGCCGCTCGGCTCCCGGGTTCCAGGTCATGATCCTGCCATCGAGCGTGGTGGCTAATATGGCGTCCTCGGAAGACTCGACGAGGGCGGCGAACTGTTGGATGTCCTGCTCCATCCGGATACGGGTCTGGATCTCCTCGTGCAAGGTTCGGTTGGCGGCTTCGAGTGACCTGGCTCGCCGGCGGGAGATCTGCCCCTCCCGCACCGACCACCCCAACAGCATGGCGGTCAGGAGCCCGGTAGCCAGGGTGACATTGGGGAGGGTCGACGCCGGCACCGGCGCCGGAACCCTAGGCGCAAGCACCGGCGGAGCTCCGCCGCTGAGGGCGTGCCACAGGCACACGGTCACCGTGGCCACCACCGCCGCGGCTACCAACGCGAGCCAGGCGGGTGCCTCGCGAGAGTCTGCTTCCGCTGCATTCCAGGCCAGCCCGACGATTCCGCCTCCGAGCAGGGTGACCCCGATGGCGGAATGGATGGCCATCGGCTGCAGGTGACTCCAGCCGTAGGCACCGGGAACGCCCCCGACGTAGCCGACCAGCGCCGCAATGCCCACGGCGATGACAACCGACCCCAGAAGCGCGGGGCCCGCATGCCAGTGGCGGTAGGCGGGGCGCCACACCAGGCTGACCAGACCCGCCCCGGTCAGGGTAAGGGCAAAGGCGCTGTTCGGACCCATCCGCCCAGGGCTGGAGACGCCGGTCAGGATGTAGCTCTCGAGCAGGACCTGGTCGATCCCCAAATCGCTCTGAAACACATATTGGAACAGGGTCGCGAGCCCAATAAATCCCGCAAGGACGCCGAGCAAGGCGGTCGGACGGCGGAGGTCGAGAGCCGCGGTAAGCAGACCGGCCCCGCAGATCATGAACCCGAGCGCCGTGTTGTACTGCATTGCAGGAAAGCCCGGAAGCACATGGATCAGTGTAGCCGCCACGGTCAGCCAGCCGGCAACGACCAGGCTGCCTATGGCCGCAACGCTTGCACCCGAAGCCGCGGCCACCAGTGCCGCCACGCTCTGCGGATCGCTCCGGGTAATGCCGAGCCTACTCATGCGCCCACGCCCTTTCGTTCCATTTCGCCCCAGGAGAGGTCCCCCCTCAGGTACTCCCAGAATGCCCGCACCCGCCACCAGACGGTGAGCTGGCGGAAGCCAAAGTTCTCCAGCACGGCGCCGACCAGCAGACGCCCCAGATCGAGGACGCTGGCGTAGCGGCGGAACGCGATGTCTTCCAGCAACACCGCCAGTGTCGAGACCAGCACCATGTACATGATCGCGAGCACGAAGAACATCCAGGCGCCGGCCGGGTTCAGGAGCCCGAGAGCCCACATGGCCGGCAGCAGCAGGTAGCCCGACAGCTCGACCAGCGGGCTGAGCATCTCGAAGATGACGAATCCCGGCAGGGCGACCATCCCGACGGAGCCGTAGCGCGGCCGCCCGACCATGCCTCGGTGCCGCACAAGAGTATCGATCAACCCCCGCTGCCACCGGGTACGCTGCCGCCGGAGAACCCGAAAGCTCACCGGCACCTCGGTCCAGCAAATCGGGTCGGGAACGAAGCCGATCCGGTACGGCTGGCGGCGCTCCCGACGGTACCGGTGCATGCGCACTACGAGCTCCATGTCCTCACCCACAGAATTAGTGGCGTAGCCACCAGCGAGCACCGCGGCGCGTTTGTCGAACAGCCCGAACGCCCCGGAGATAACCAGCAGGCTGTTGCCGGTACTCCATCCCATGCGGCCAAAGAGAAAGGCACGGAGGTATTCTACGACCTGGATCAGCGGTAATGGACGCCGCGGGAGCCGGACCTGGTGTACCCGGCCTCCGTGTATCTCGCAGCCGTTTGCAACCCGCACCACCCCGCCGGCCGCGATTGTCACCCCCGGCGCATCGACAAAGGGCCGCACCAGGCGGAGTAGCGCCTCGGACTCGAGAATGGAGTCGGCGTCAATGGCACAAAACAGCGGATACAGGCTGAGGTTGAGACCCGCATTAAGGGCGTCCGCCTTACCGCCATTGTCCTTATCGATGACGACCAGATTCGAGTAGGTGGAGGACTCGTAGACTCCCCGAATCGTCTGACAGGGCATCACCCGGTCGAAGCTGCGCGCGCTCCTCCGAAGGTCGAAGGCGTCCACCAGGTGGCCCAGGGTTCGGTCGCTGGACCCGTCGTTGACCAGGATGACCTCAAAGAGCGGGTAGTCGAGCATGAGCAGGGAGCGCACGTTCTCGACCACATTCGCCTCCTCGTTGAAGGCCGGGGCGAGCACCGAGATCGGCGGGGTAAGCGGCGAGCGGAGCAGCCGGCGCTGGTCCGGGCGGCGCACTTGCTTGAAGACCTGCAGGGTTCGCCAGAACCCGGCAACGGTGAGCACGAGGTAGTACGTATTGATGGCGAAGAAGAACAGCAGAATGAATGCGCCGTACCATTCCAGTGCCGTTGTCAGCTGTGCCCATATCATGGGAGCGCCGGGACGGCGTCGCCCCGCTCCAGGAGATATCGCGCCATCTCCTGTACCAATGGCTCTGGATCGTGCAAAGCGCCTGACAACGCCTCCTCACCCGCAGGCCCGATCTCAGCCAGTGCCGTGGCCGCGTAGAAGCGTACCCACCAATGGTGATCCCGGAGTGCGGCGGCAAGTCGGGGCACCGAAGCCACGGCCCCGAAGAGACTCAGCCCCTTGGCCGCCTGGCAGCGAACTTCCCACCGTACGTCCTCCAGGCGGGAGTGAAAAATCTCGAGAAACCTGGGATCCCCGACGGCCGCGGCGGCCTTTACGCTCTTGACCCGGACTTCGGGATCCAGATC
>JBDTTD010000033.1:0-15325 GCA_039930805.1 Gemmatimonadales bacterium
AACCCGATTAGTCTTTAGCGCGATGCCGCCGACAACTTTGACCGAGAGCGCGCAGGGCCCGGCCGCCCCGCTGCCCCGCCGCCCCGCTGGCCACCGCATATCGACCGACGACCTCGGCATGCTCCTGGTGTGCCTGATCTGGGGCTTCAACTTCAGCATCACCAAGTCGGCCTTCGATCAGCTTCCACCACTGGCGTTCACCGCGATCCGATTCACCGTTTCCAGCGCCCTGCTCTGGGTGATCCTGCGCGTGGTGGAGGGGCCGGCCCGGCTTCCGGCGGGCGCCATGAAACGCCTGGCTATCCTCGGGCTGGTGGGCAACACGTGCTATCAGCTGGCCTTCATGCTGGGACTGGCCCGCACCACGGCGTCGAACAGCGCCCTGATCCTGTCTACCGTGCCCACCGTGGTGGCGGTGTTCGCCGGGGTGCTTGGATTGGAGCGGATTACGACCCGGATGGGCTGGGGAATCGCCCTGGGCATGCTGGGCGTGGTTCTGGTGATTGCAACCCGAGGGGTTGCCTTCGATCGGGGCACCTTCAGCGGAGACCTGCTCAGCCTCCTGGCTGTGCTCTGCTGGGCCGGCTATACCGTGGGCCTTCGCAAAGTACCTCAGGGTGTAAGCCCCCTCCGGGTCACCACCATCACCGCCATCACCGGCACCCCGGGGCTGGTGCTGGTGGGACTGCCGGACGTCCTCCGTCTCGACTGGGGCGCCGTCAGCACCACGGCCTGGCTCGCGGTGGCCTACGCATCGGTTCTGTCGCTGGTGGTGGCCTACCTGCTATGGAACCGGAGCGTAAAGGCGATCGGTGGGACGCGCACCGCTATCTACATGTGCCTGACCCCCATTGTCGCCGTGCTTGCCGCGTGGCTCCTGCTGGGTGAGCGGCCCCATCCGCTGCAGGGTATCGGTGCCCTGTTCATCATCACCGGGGTGCTTCTGACCAGGACGGGCGGCGGCGAAAGTCGGTAGGGGCTGCTACTCGACGATTTCCCGGTAACTCTCCGGATTCCACTTCGGCCGCGTGGGGGCGTTGGCCACCTCCTGGCCGAGGAAGTACAACAGCTTGAGGATCCGGGCCTCCTTCTCACTGTTGATCTTCTCCGGCGAGTCGCTCACCTCGTGATAATCCTCATGGACCCCATTGAAGAAGAACAGAATGGGGATGCCCTTCCGGGCGAAATTGTAGTGGTCTGAGCGGAAGTAGAAGCGCTCTTCCGGCCAGCGGTCGTCGATGGCCGTCATGCGGAGCTCGGGGTGTGCCGCGTTGACCCGCTCCAGCGTGGTGCCCAGATCGGAGTGCTCCTTGCCGATCGCCACGATCGTGTCGGCCCAGTTCCGCCCGATCATATCGATATTGATGTCGGCGACGATCTGCTTTGCCGGCACCGGAGGGTGGTTGGCGAAGTAGTCGCTGCCCCACAACCCCTTCTCCTCCCCGCTCACGGTCAGAAAGATCAGCGAGCGTTTGGGCCGCGCGCCGGGTCGGCTGAAGGCCTCGGCCAGCTCGATGACGCCGGTGGTGCCGGAGGCGTCGTCGTCGGCTCCGTTGTTGATACTATCCGCCTGTCCCGGCGTGATCCCGATGTGATCCATGTGGGCGGAGAACACGAGGTACTCGTTCTTCAGCTGAGGATCGCTTCCTTCGAGGATACCCACGGTATTCGGCGCGGTCAGCGAGGAGGTAACCGTGTCCGAGATCTCAACCCCCACCTGCAAGGCGGGGAGCTCCCGGGAGACCGGTAAGGTCGCCTGTCGCACGCCGGCTAGATCCACCCCCGCTGCCGCCAGCGCGTTCCTCACTGCTCCAGGCTGCAGCTGCAGGATCACCGGCTGTGAGGCTGGGTTTCCGATGACGGTGCGCTCGGGATAACGCTTCGGAACCGAACTGGCGAAGGTCGCGGAGTCGGCATCCCCCAGGATCACCAGTGCCTTGGAGCCTCCCAGAAAGAGAACTCGCAGCACTTGCTGGAACCCGGCCGGGTTGGTGTTGGCGGGCGGCACGAACAGCACGACCTTGTCGCGAACATTCACCTCGGCTGCGGACTCGGTGGTGTGGGGTCCACCCACCAGCACGGCCTTGGCCCGGACCGGCTTCTCGGGAACCACTCCTCCGCCGAAGCGCGCTGCCGTCGTGAAGCTCGCGGTGTCCTGCCGCCCGGCGGCCGAAAAAATCACCCGGGAGCGGCCCGGCTCCAGCCGGCGCCGGGTGATGGGATACCGCTGGAAGGAGGACTTGAGCCCGAAGCGTCGAAACTGATCGGCCACGTACCGGGCGGTGAGGTCCAGTCCCCGGCTGGGCGTGTCGCGCCCCAGCATCGAGTCGTCGGCGATGATGCCGACGCGGCGGGCGACATCGGCCGCGGTGATCGATGCCGCGCCCTGGGACGCGGATGGAGTGGTTTGAGCCGCCAGTGGCGCAGCGGAAAGGACGAGACCGAGCAGGGTCAGGCAGCGCATGCGTATTCCACGATGAAGAGTCGGTGACGGGCCTTTACCGGCGCCCGACGATCTGGCGGTAAGACTCTGCCGTCCACCTGGGGCGCGAGACCTGGTCCGCCACGGTGGCACCGAGGTAGAAGAGGAGTCGCACCAGTCGCGCCTCCTTCTCTCCGTCGATGGTCTGGGGCTCGTCGCTCGGCTGGTGGTAGTCGGCGTGAGTACCGCTGGTGAAGAATAGAATGGGCACACCCTTTCGGGCGAAGTTGTAGTGATCCGACCGATAGAAGATCCGCTCCTCGGGCCACCGGTCGGCGATCGGAGTCATCCGGAGCTCGGGGTGGGCCTGAACCACACGGCCCAGGGTTGGGCCCAGATCTGACTGCTCCAACCCGACCGCAATCACCGAGTCCCGCCAGTTTCGGCCCAGGAGGTCCATGTTGAGATTCGCCACCACCTGGTGGAGCGGAACGGTTGGGTGCTCGGTGAAGTGCGCGCTCCCCAGCAGGCCGTCTTCCTCCCCACTGGGCGCCAGGAAGAGCAGGGAGCGTTTGGGGCGCACTCCCGGTTGGGTGAAGGCCTCTACCAGCTCGAGAAGGCCGGCAACGCCGGAGGCATTGTCGTCGGCGCCGTTGTTGATGCTGTCTCGTTGACCGGGGCTGATGCCGATATGGTCGATATGGGCGGAGTAGATCAGATACTCATGGCGCATCCGTGGGTCGGATCCCTCGAGAATCCCGGCGACGTTGGGCACCATGCCCCTCGCCACGATCGTGCGGGCAAGGTTCAGCTCGATCGTGAGGCCGGGGATCGGGCGCCGGTACAGCAGCTCGGTCCGCCGCAACTGGGACGGGTCGATGCCGGCCGCGGCCAGCACCGCAGTCAGGGAGCGCTCCTGGACCTCGACCACTGGGGCGCCTTCGGACGTCAACTGGTCCAGGTCCCGGGTGAGCCTGGGCCGGGATGCCGCAGACAGTCGCCGCGCGAAGGTGACTGAGTCTCGGTTCGAGAGGATGACTACGGCCTTGGGCCCGGCCCGGGCCAGATCCACAATCCTCTCGTTCAGCGTCGGCGGGACCGGCCGGGAGAAATCCACCACCAGGAGGACGATGAGATCCTTCACCCCAGCCCCAACGCTGGCGGTGGGTAGGTCCAGGCCCGCGAGGAGGACCGTGCTGCCCTGGACCGGCTGGCCCGGGATTGTTCCCAGGACATACCGTGCGTCGGTTCCCACCCGCGCCACTTGTCGCTCACCGTTTGCCCTGATCTCCACGAACGAGCGGCCGGTGTCGAGGGTCCAGCGGGTCACGCCAAATCGCTGCAGGTAGCTTCCGTTCTCGCCGGCAGGTCGAAGTCCCGCCCGCTCAAACTCCGCGGCCACGTATTCCGCGGTCCGCTCCAGGCCAGGGCTCGGGGTGCCCCGTCCCATCATGGAGTCGGCGGCGATAATGCCCACCCGCCGCATGACGTCGTCTTCGGTGATGGTTTCAGCCGCGCGCGACAGTGGTGTTGCAGTCTGCGCCGCGAGCGGGCGACCGGTGAGGATCAGTAGGAGGCACAGCCATCGCATGGAAGGGTCTACGGCTTACCGGTCTCGCGGTTTCACCGAGTCGGGCTTCCGGCGTCGGAGCTCCGGTTCTCCGGTGCTCTGCGGGTTCCGCGCGCCTCGCTGCACTGGTGGGACCGTGCGGGGCTCGGGGTCTGCGGGCTGGAGATCCGTTTCGACGGCAGGCGGACGGCTTCGGCGGCCCTCGACTGAGGGATTCTCCTGGAGAAGTGCCCGGCGCTCGGGCCGAGAGACTCCGGGAGCGGGGATGGCCCCTGGCCCGCCGACGTCGGCGCTGGTCCGGCCCCGTTCAGTGCGCGGCTCGGGCCGGTCTCGATCCCGCTCGGGCTGACGGGTGACGTACTCGGTACCCCGCTCCGCATCCTTGAAGACGTACTTCGGAGCTAACCTGCGCGCGCTGGGGAGGACGACGTTCCTTCCTGAGTTGTAGCGGTAGGGGTAGTAGGCGGGATCGTCGTAGATCACGACCCGAAAGCGAGCGCACGAGGTACTGTAGGGATCCCACTCGCTGTAGCCGGCGTACGAATGACAATCGTAGCAGACGAACCGGGGATACTGGTAGCGGCGCTCCACGTAGTAAGGAGTGATGTCGTAGCGATAGTCGCCCCGGCGTGCGATCCTCGCCGCCAGATCAGTGAGGGCAACATAGGGATCGCCCCGGATCCGGCCATCGTCGATGACCCGGAAGTCCCAGTAGTCACCCCGGGTGATGTCGTCGTATTGGAAGGGGAGTGGGGAGGAAATGGCAAAGAGGTAGCCGATACCCGGGTCGTCGTCGATGGTGAAGCCGGGGCCATTCCGAGTGTCGGACAGCTCGTGGGTTTGCCCCCCGCTGACCCTGGCCCGACCCCAGGGCAGGAGCGGGAAGAGGGTACGGATCCGGCCGTCGGTGTCGATCCGAAGGACGGTCACGTAGCCAGGCTCATCGGTCCGAAAGTAGATCCGGGCGCGCTGGCCGTGGCGGTAGGGATTCTCCTGGTCGGTCCACACGCTGATGCTCCCGGCGGCATCGGAGTGCCGGCGGGGCTGCTGCTGCGTCGGGAGCGAGGCGGGGGTGGGGTACGGCAGGCTGACGAGCAACAGCCACCCCAAGGTGACGAGCATTGATCCTCCAGGCGTATCTGGCCGCAGTCAGCAGGTGGCGTGCCAGCCTGGGGTCATATGCTAAGCCGCGATAGGCGAAAGCGTTGAGGGCGGACCACTCCACCGCGCTCGATCCGCGTTGTCGCCGCTGGATGACATTACACCGTCTCCGGATAACTCCCAATCGTGCGTTTGACTTGGACCGTGGCGTACGGATACGTTGCGCCGGGCATGAATCGTTCTGACGTGCCATCCGGTCGCTCGCGCCTGGACCTGCTCGACCCGCTGGAGGTTTCGAAGCTGGGAGGCCTCGAGCTTGTCACCGAAGGTGTGGTGGAGGGCTTTCTCAGCGGGCTGCACCGGTCGCCCAGACGCGGGTTCTCGGTCGAGTTCGCCGAGCACCGTATGTATCAGCCGGGCGACGAGCTGCGTTACGTCGACTGGAAGATTCTGGGTCGGAACGACCGGCTCTACGTCAAGCAGTTCGAGGAGGAAACCAATCTCCGCGCAGTGATCGTGTTCGATACCAGTCGCTCGATGGCCTGGACCGGGTCGCCCGCCACCGTTCTCCCCAAGCTGGCTTACGCCCAACGCTTGATCGCTGCGCTGGCACTGGTACTGATCCGCCAGCGTGACGCCACGGGACTCATCACGTTCGACGACGACGTGCGCTCGGTGACCCCGCCTCGTGCTCGCCTCAGCCACTGGCATCAGCTCCTCGGCACGCTGGCCCGGTTGGAAGCGGGGCAGGGAACCGCGGCGGAGCCCGCACTCAGACGAGTGGTCGGCCAGCTGCGGCGGCGCGGCCTGGTGGTGTTCGTCTCCGACCTCCTGCTCGACCGCGTGCTCGCGCTCAAGGCGCTCCGTTTTCTGCGGCATCGGGGTCATCAGGTGCTGGTGCTGCATATCATGGATCCCGCCGAGGTCAGCCTCGGCGGCCCGAACGAGGCCCGTTTCGAAGACCCGGAGTCGCGAAGCGCCGTTGTCCTCAGGCCACGCGACTGGGCCGGCGCGTACCGGGATACCGTGCGGAACGTTGTGAGTGAGTGGCGGCTGGCCTGCCGGCGGCACGGGATCGCCTATCATCGGGTTACCACGGATACGCCCTACGGAATTGTACTTCGCGAGGCCTTGACGTCCCCTTCACGCTCGGCATGATCGGTTTTCTTCACCCGTGGATGCTGGCCGGGCTCGTCGCGGCCGCCATCCCGATTCTCCTGCACCTGCTGGCACGGCGTGAGCCACCCACCGTCGTCTTTCCTGCTGTCCGCTACCTGGTAACCACGACGCAGGAGCACCAGCGGCGGCTGAAGTTGCGGAACTGGCTGCTCCTTCTGCTGCGGACCATGCTGGTTGCCACGCTGGTGATGGCCGCCGCCGGTCCAACAGTCCCGCTGACTGGCGTACCCGGTCATTCACCCAGCGCACTGGTGCTGATCATCGACAATTCCCCGAGCAGCGGCACTGTGACGGGTGGGTCGCCCCAGCTGGCGCAGTTGGTCGCGGCCGGCCGCGAGGTCCTGGCGCGGTCCACGCCGGAGGATGCGCTCTGGCTCATCGCGGCCGATGGAGTTCCCCGCCGAGGCGACCGGGTAGCCTTGACCGCGCTCCTGCGCGACCTCACCGTGTCCCCTCGCCGGCTCGAGCTGGGGACGGCGATCACGCTCGCGGGAGAAGTCCTGGAGTCCGAGCCCCGGCCCGGAGAAATTGTCCTCCTCACCGATCTTCAGGCCAGCGCCCTCTCGCCGGCCGATCCTGTGGCACCCCTGCTCGTCGGCCGCCCCGACAAAGCCCCTCCACCGAACACCGGCATCGGCCGGCTCGAGACCGGGACCCAGCCCTGGTCCTCCGACGGAGGCCGCATCTCGGTCGTCCTGGTGGGCGATTCGGGAGCCTCGGTGCCACTCGCCGCGCGGCTCGGCGAGCGGCCTGCCCGGCAGGCGCTCGCGCGCGTGGGCGGCACTGTGGCGCTCTCCCTCCCAGGCGTCCCGGCCGGCTGGTGGACGCTGACAGCGGGCCTCGATCCGGACGAGTTCAGGCTGGACGATCAGCGGGTCGCCGCCGTACGCGTGGCCCCGGTGGCCCGGGTGAGCTGGGACTCGACCAGCCGCTTCGTGGCCGCGGCCTGCGATGTGCTGGCCGCGAACGGTCGCATCGTTCGGGGCAACGAGGTGACGGTAGGACGGCTGGGGCCGAGAGCCTCGGTGGTACAGCCGCCGGAGGACCCCGCGGAGCTTGGCGCGCTCAACCGTGCGCTGGCGGCGCGGGGAGCCGGATGGAGCTACGGAAACCTCTCGACCGAGGTGACGTTCAGTGACAGTGGGGCCGTGGTGGGGCGACAGCGCGTGACCCGGCGATACTCTCTGCAGTCGACCAGCAGCGGACGCACCGGGCTGCTCGCCAGCGTGAATGGGACTCCATGGATTGTCCGGGGTGGCAACGTCATCCTGCTCGGCAGCCGGCTCGATCCAGCCTGGACCGACCTCCCGATCTCGGCCGGGTTCATGCCCTTCGTGGATGTGCTGCTCAATCGCCTGGCCCGGGGTGAGGCCGCCCTGGAGCAGGGTGCGCCCGGTGATCCGGTGCCGTTGCCGGATATGGTAACCGACGTGCGCCGGGGCGATCGCGAATGGCGGGTGGAGGGTGGCGGGCTGTTCCAGCCGCCGGAGGTGGGGGTCTACTACCTGCGCTCGGGACGGGACACCATCGGCGCCATCAGCGTGAATCCCGACCCGCGCGAGTCGCGCCTTGCCCGGGCGAGCGATACCCAAGCGCGCCAGCTGTGGAAGGGTGCTCGGATGGTGGCGCTCCAGGACGCGGCCGACGCCTCATTCTCTTCCGCTTCCCGCGGAGATCTTCGGAGCCCACTGCTGTGGCTGGCCCTGATCGCGGGGCTCGCTGAGATCGGCCTTGCCAGCGGGTGGAGGCGACGGCCATGACCTTGAAGCCGGTCCTGGATGCCTTCGCCTCTGCCCCTGCGGTTCGCAGCCTATCGGAACGCCTGCCCGCCAGGGGTGAGACACTCCGGCTGGGCGGACTGCCGGGCTCCAGTGGAGCGGTGCTCGCGGCCTGGCTGGTGCAGACGTTCCCTCAACGGCTGCTCACCATCGTTGCGCCCACGCCGGCCGATGCCGAGCGGTGGCTGACCGATCTCAGCCATCTCACCGACGAGCCAACCGCACTCTACCCCCAACGCGAGGCCCTCGGCGAAGACGAGCCGCACTATGAGATCGCAGGTGAGCGAGCCGAGGCGATTCAGGCGCTGCTCCAGGGACGCTTGCGGGTGCTGGTGACCACGGCACGCGCCACCGCCGAGCGGACCCTGCTGCCTGAGGCCCTCGATCGCCTTCGTCTCGCGTTAGCTGTTGGCGAGCGCCGTCCGCCGTTGGAGGTGGCCCGCGCGCTCGAGACCATGGGCTACCGTCGGGTGCCGACGGTCACCGAGGTGGCCGAGTTCAGTGTTCGTGGCGGTATCCTCGACGTGTATGGCTTCGGCATGGCTGGGCCGGCCCGGGCGGAGTGGTGGGGAGACGACATCTCATCGCTGCGTGGATTCGACCTGACCACCCAGAGGTCGCTCCAGGAGCTGACCGAGATCACGGTGCTGCCGATCAATACGCAGGCGGTGAGAGAGGCGGCGGATGAAGAGGCGGAACGGCGGAACGACGGAACGGCGGTAGACTCATCCGGCACGGACTACCGCCCTACCGCCGTACCGGCGTACCGTCGCACCCTCCTCGAGCTCCTCCCCTCGGACACCATCGTGCTCGAGGAGGCATTCGGGCCCGACCTCGATGAAGTCACCCGGGCCTGGAACGAAGCCGAGCACCATCTCGATGTCGCCCGCCGCCTGGGCGAGCAGGTGCCCAGTCGGGATGCAATCTTCGAGGGGCCGGATGACTGGCGCTCGCACATCGAAGCCTTCCCCCGGCTGATGCTGCGGGCCGACGAGGCTGACCTCCAGTTCGGGTTCTTTCCTCCCGAGCGGATCGACCGGGACCTCAACCGGCTCCGGGCGCTGCTCGGCTCGAGTCCTCCGAGCCTGATCCTGTGTGACAACGAGGGTCAGCTGGAGCGCCTGGAGGAGCTGCTCGAGGAGGGAGCGCGCTTCCGCGCCGGGGCGTCGCTGGCGATCGGCGCGCTGGACGGTGGCTTCGTCATGCCATCCCTCCGGGTGCTCACCGACCACGAGATCTTCCGCCGGGCCCGCCGCCTTCGCCGCCCGCGTCGCTACCGCCAGGCGGCTCCCTCCGCCGCTACCGGCGCGCTGACCTTCGGCGATTACGTCGTCCATCTGGAGCACGGCATCGGGGTCTACCGCGGCATCCAGACGATTACCGTAGGTGAGTCCACC
Source organism: Gemmatimonadales bacterium (assembly GCA_039930805.1). Lineage (GTDB taxonomy): Bacteria > Gemmatimonadota > Gemmatimonadetes > Gemmatimonadales > GWC2-71-9 > CAVVWJ01. The sequence continues at coordinate 9,448 of JBDTTD010000033.1, forward strand.
CTGGAAGTCGCGATCGTCGAGTACGAGGGCGGCGACCGGCTCAACGTGCCGCTGTACCGCCTCGACCAGCTGGAGCGCTACCGGGCGGCGGGTGAAGACGGCGACCGTCCGCCGCCTCGGATCCATCGTCTGGGCGGGACCAGCTGGCAACGGGTACGGGAGAAGACCCGCCATGCCATCAAGCAGATGGCCGCCGAGCTGCTCGATCTCTACGCCCGGCGCAAGGTCACGGGCGGCTACGCCTTCCCCCCGGACACGAAGTGGCAGCGCGAGCTCGAGTCGAGCTTTCTGTACGAGGATACCCCCGATCAGCGGAAGGCTACGGAGGAGCTCAAGCGCGACATGGAGCAGCCCCGCCCGATGGACCGGCTGCTGGTGGGCGATGTGGGCTACGGCAAGACCGAGATAGCGGTCCGGGCGGCTTTCAAGGCGGTGCAAGGCGGGAAACAGGTGGCCGTACTGGTGCCCACCACGATTCTGGCCGAACAGCACGGTCGCACCTTCATCGAGCGGCTGGCCGACTTTCCGGTCAAGATCGAGGTGCTCTCCCGGTTCCGGACGCCCAAGGAACAGAAGGCCGCGCTGGCCCGGCTGGCGGCCGGGGAGATCGACATCGTCATTGGCACCCACCGGCTCCTGTCCAGGGATGTGGCCTTCAAGGATCTCGGTCTCCTGGTAGTGGACGAGGAGCACCGCTTTGGCGTGAAGCACAAGGAGCGGCTCAAGGCACTCCGACTCTCGGTAGACGTCCTGACGCTCACCGCCACGCCGATACCGCGGACGCTCCATCTCTCGCTGGCAGGGCTTCGGGACCTGACCTTGATCGAGACGCCACCCCGGGACCGCTCCCCCATCCTGACCTTTGTCGAGCCGTGGGATGATCCTCTGCTGGAGGAGGCGTTTGCGCGGGAGATCGATCGCGGGGGCCAGGTGTTCGCCGTGCACAACAGGATCGAGACGATCCAGACCATTGCCGCCAAGGTGCAGTCCCTCGCTCCCAGGGCCCGGGTGGGAGTTGCCCACGGGCAGATGACGGCGGAGGACCTGGAGGACGTCATGCGCCGGTTTGTGGCCGGCGAGGTGGACATCCTGGTCTCCACTATGATCGTGGAGTCCGGCCTGGATGTGCCCAACGCCAACACGATGGTGGTGCACGACGCCCACCGCTTCGGCCTGGCCCAGCTGTACCAGCTCCGTGGCCGGGTGGGCCGCAGTCACCGGCGGGCCTATTGCTACCTGCTGGTCCCCGACACCATCGACGCCGACGCCGAGGAACGGTTGAAGGTGCTCGAGCATCATACTGATCTGGGTGCGGGGTACCGTATTGCGCTCAAGGACCTCGAGCTCCGGGGCGCGGGCAATCTTCTGGGCGCCGAGCAGTCCGGGCACGCCCAGGCCGTGGGCTTCGATCTCTATATGCGGTGGCTGGAAGAGACGGTTCGCGCCCTCCGGGGACAGGGAACCATCGAGCAGCCGGCGGCTCCCGAGGTGGTCCTCGACCGATCGGCCCACCTGCCTGACGGGTACGTGCCGGATGACGACGTCAAGCTGGATCTCTACCGGCGACTGGCGCGAGCCGCCGAGTCCGGCGAAATTGATGGGCTGCGAGACGAACTGCGGGAGCGCTTTGGCCCCCTGCCGGACGCGGCTGAGACCCTGCTGGACATGACCCGGCTTCGGGTCATGGGGGCAGCCCTCGGACTTCAGAACGTGCTGGTTCGGGGGGACGAGGCGCGTCTCACCTTCCGGGCTGGGACCCAGCCCAAGCTCGCCGGGCTCACGTCCGCCCTCGATGACGTACAGCTGGCTGCGGAGGTTCGGCGCACGGTGCCGCTTTCGCTGCGCCTGATGCGTCTGGGTGGTGAGCCGATTGTTCCGGCGCTGGTGCGGGCGCTCAGAAGGGCTTTGTGAAGGTCTGGAGTCAAGAGTCTGGAGTCTAGCATGCAAGTCGAAGCCCTAGACCCTAGACCCTAGACCCTAGACTCTAGACTTTCGACTCTAGACTGTCTTCTTCTTCTAACCGGAGTACCAATGGGCCGTTCCGCGCTACTCTCGCTCCTCCTGCTGGCTGGTTCGCTGACCGGTTGTGACGGCGTCCGCAATCTTTTTTCCGCCCACGCCGACGTCGCCGCCGAGGCGGGCAGCCAGAAACTGACCTCGGAGCGGCTGGCACATGTGCTCGGCAGCGCGAAGGGTGTCAAGCCTTCCCACGAGACCGGGAACTTCATCTCCAACGTCTGGATCGACTACGCCCTCTTCTCCGAGGCCGCTGCCAACGGCAAGCTGCCGTTCGACTCAGCGGGCATCGCGCAGGTGGTCTGGCCGGAGATCTCCGAGCTCAAGGGCACCCACTGGCACGATACGCTCATGGCGCGCCGGTCCAACATTGGACCCGCAGCGGCTGATAGCGTGTACCAGGCCGATCAGGTTCGCGTCCTCCAGCACATTCTCTTCCGGGTGCCACCCAACGCCGTGCCTGAGGTGCGGAGCGTGGCCCGGAAGAAGGCGAACAACACCTTGAACCGCCTCAAGCAGGGAGCCGACTTCAGCAAGCTCGCATCCGAGCTTTCGGAAGACCCGGGCAGTAAGATGGAACGGGGATTTCTGCCGGCCAGCCCCAAGGGCAAATTCGTCACCGCCTTCGACAGCGCGGGCTGGTCGCTTGCACCCGGCGCAATGAGTGGCGTGGTGGAGACCCCGTTCGGCTATCACATCATCAAGCGGCCGGACCAGACTGTGGCCCGGGAGCGGCTCGCTGCGTATCTCGCGGAGAGCGCCGGTACCCGGCTGGATTCGATCTACATGGACAGCCTGGCCCTGACCAGGAAGATCAAGGTGGCCCGCGGCGCTGCTGCCGCCATGCGCGAGGCGGGGGAGAACCCCGATGAGGCCCGGCGTTCTTCCAAGACGCTTGTGAGTTATAAGGGCGGTGAATTCACCCTCGGGGAATTCATGCGCTGGCTGCAGGCCTTGCCGCCGCAGTACATCGCTCAGCTGAAGCAGGCGAACGACTCCATGCTCACCCAGTTTGCCAAGATCCTGACCCAGAACGTGCTGCTGCTGGAGCAGGCCGACTCGGCCAAGATCCAGCTCACGCCGGAGGAGTGGCAGGGGCTTCAGGCGCGTTATCGCAGCCAGATCGATACCCTGCGCGCCGAGATGGGTTTCGATGACTCGTCTCTGGGCGACTCCACCGCGGCCCCCGCGGAACGCAACAAAGTCGCAGCGCTCAAACTGGATGAGTACTTCGATGGACTGGTTGGCGGTAAAACCCGGCTCCGTCCCCTGCCTTCCGCTCTGGCGGCCCTGCTGCGGGATCGCGCCACCTACAAGATTCACGATGCCGGGATCAATCGGGCCATAGAGCTGGCCGAGGCCGATAAGACCAAGGCGGACTCGGCCCGTAAGCAGAGCGGTCCGATGCAACCGGCGCCCGGACCGGCCCCGGTTCCTGGAATCGCCCCCGACGGCGCACGGCCGCAACCCACCACCCCGGCTCCGCAGCGCCCGCCGGCCTCGAAGCCCGCTCCGGCCGACACCGCAGCAGCAAGAAACTGATGATGCAGCGTTGCAGGAATCGGTTGACTCTCGCTCTCGGGCTGCTCCTGACGGTGCAGGCAGGGGTAGCGGCCCAGGACACGGCCTCTGCCGCCGTGGACTCGATCGTACCCGATTCCGTCAGGGCCGACACCAGCAGCAGACCGCCGCGGAGCGAGGCGATGGTCGCGCCGACCCATGATACGACCTTCACCGTGGACCGGGTGCTGGCCATCGTGGGCAACCGCCCGGTTCTCGCCTCGCAGGTGGAGGAGGAGATTTTCTCCCGCGAGTCTCAGGGCGCCCACCTGCCAACCGATCCCAAGGGCCTCGAGGCCATTCGGCAGCAGATCGTGGGCTCGATCATCGACGAAGAGCTGCTGGTGCAGCAGGCGCAGCGCGACACATCGATCAAGGTGACCGACGAGGAAGTCGCCAGCGGGGTCGAAGAACAGGTGAAGAAGGTGCGTGGCAACTTCACCTCGGAGGTGGACTACCGGGCGGAGCTGCAGAAAGCGGGGTTCCAGACTCCGGAGGAGTACCGCCGGTGGTTGAGCGATCAGCAGCGGCGGGCCGCATTCCAGAACCGCCTGATCGAGAAGCTGCGCGGTGACGGGAAGCTGAAGGCAGTCTCGCCGACGGAAAAGGAGATGAAGCAGTTCTTCGACGAGCAGCGGGCCAGCCTCGGCACCCGACCGGCCACGCTCTCCTTCCGGCAGATCGTCATCTCCCCGCAGCCGTCCCCCGAGGCAAAGGCACGCACCAGGGCCCAGGCCGACTCGATCGTGCTGGAGCTCCGCCGGGGAGCGGACTTTGCCACCGCGGCGCGCCGGTTCTCCCAGGACCCGGGCTCGAAGGAGCAAGGCGGGTCGCTGAACTGGTTTCGCCGGGGCGTCATGGTGCCCGAATTCGAGCGGGTGGCGTTCGCACTGAAGCCCGGCGTCGTTTCCGACCCCGTGGAGTCGCCCTTCGGCTATCACATCATCCAGGTCGAGCGCGTTCAGCCGGCCGAGGTTCAGGCCCGACACATCCTGCTGATGCCGGAGATAGACTCGGCCCACGTGGACAGCGCCCGAGCCAGGGCCGAGGCGGTGCGACGGGCGCTGACATCCGGCGCCAAGTTCGATTCGCTCCAACGACTGTATCACGACCCATCGGCCGAGCGTGACGCGGAAGGCGTGCCGATCACGAAGCTGCCGGAGAATTACGCCAAGGTGATCGGTGCGGCCGACTCCGGCACGGTGGTGCCGGTGTTTACCCTGCCGGCGAGTGGGCGCGAGCAGTTCGTGGTGCTCCAGGTGACCGGCCGCCGGCCCGAGGGCGACGTCAAGTTCGAGGACGTCCGGGATCGCATCCGGGATCAGCTGGGGCAGCAGCTCGCTATCCGCCGCTATCTCGACCGGCTGCGAAAGGCGACCTACGTCGAGATCAGGTCCTAGGCTCGCCATCACGCTGGGGGACCCGCGCGGGATCGGCCCCGAGATTGCCGCGCGCGCGCTCGCTCAGCCGCTCGAAGCCGAGATCACTATTGTAGGCGCGGAAGACCAGATCGCCGGCATCCCGGCCGCGCGCCAGGTTTCCGTGGGCACATGGGGTCTCGGCAGCGGCGACTCGGACCCGGACCGCAAGCGGGTGATCCGTGCCGGCCGCATCGCAGGCCACTCACTCGAAGCGGCGGTCAAGCTCGCCCTCGCCGGCGAGGTGGACGCCATCGTCACCGCGCCGGCCCATAAGCACGCGCTCCACCTCGCCGGCTTCCCCTATCCCGGTCACACCGAATGGCTGGCCCACCTGGCCGGCGGCGTGGAGGTGGCCATGATGCTCGCTGCCGAGCACTCTACCGAGGATCTCGCCAGCCTCCCACTGCGCGTCGTACTGGTTACTACCCATGTGCCGTTTCGGGACGTGTCCAAGCTGCTCACGGTTGAACGCGTGGTACGCACCGGCCGGACCGTGACCCAGGCGCTTCAGAGCTGGTGGGGAATCGAGCGACCCCGTCTGGTGGTATGCGCGGTCAATCCGCACGCGGGCGAGTCGGGTTTGTTCGGCGACGAGGAGGAGCGGGTACTGCGGCCGGCAGCAAAGGTGTTGGGTGCCGCGGGCCCACTGCCGGCGGATACGGTCTTCGTGCGGGCGATGCGAGGGGAGTTCGACGCGGTGCTGGCGCCGTATCACGACGTGGGGATGACGGCGATCAAAGTGGCGGCGTTCGGCCGGGCGGTGAACGTGACGCTCGGTCTCCCCTTCCCCCGGACGTCGCCCGACCACGGGACCGCACTGGATATTGCTGGAACAGGGAAGGCGGATGCCTCAAGCATGCGGGCGGCAATTGAACTCGCGG
>JBDTTD010000034.1:0-15145 GCA_039930805.1 Gemmatimonadales bacterium
CGATCGGATTGCGGGGAGGAGTGTCTCGAGATCCATCCGCGGGGCGCTCCGGGTGATGCGGAGTCCCACGGTAGGGCGAGGCGGGCGAGGCTAATGCACCAGAATGCCGCGCGAGGTGGCGTAATCAGTCGCCAGTCGCCAGCCTGGAGTAGGGTTAACTTCCCTTCATGACCATCAGAGCTGCATTCATCGCCGTCGCCATCATCTTTGCCGCTCCCGCCGCTCTCAACGCCCAGGCCGTATCCGACAGCGGCACCTTCGTCGTCCGCCATGGGCGCGACACGGTGGCCATCGAGCAGTTCAGCCGCACCGGCGTCAAGCTCGAGGGCACGCTCACGCTCCGGAACGCGAAGAGGACGTCAGAGCGGTGGTCGGCAGTAGTGGCGCCCGACGCCACTGTTCCGCTCATCGAGGTGACGGTTCGGGAAGGGAGCGACAGCGGTTCGCGCGGCGCCAGAGTCGTTCAGCGCGCCCGGGTGATCTTCAAGGAGGACAGCGCCGCGGTGGATGCGATGGGCGGGCAGGGAATCCAGACCCGGCTCTTCGCTACCGAGCTCGGTGCGGTGCCCTACCTCAACCTCTCCTTTGCGCTGCTGGAGCAGGCGGTGCGGCGAGCTCGCGTGTCTCCCGATACATCACAGGTCGCGTTCTTCAATCTCGGCGGCGGTCAAACCGTGACGGCAAAGCTGTCACGCCTCGGGTCCGATTCTTTGCGGCTCACCATTGGGAACGTGGAGTACCTGCTGCGGGTAGATCAGGCCGGTCGGGTGCTCGGAGGCCGGATTCCGGCACAAGACGTAGTTGCCGAGCGACGATAGGTGGGGGTTGTCACAACTCACGCTTTATCTCGGTAGATCCGTCCCCTCCACTCCACCTTCCTTCCGCCTCGCCAGACCGATCGCAAAATGATGTAGAGCGACATCGAAGCTCCCAGCGGGTAGGCCAGCCCATACCAGGCCGGTATCTGCATGCCGTGACAGATCAGCATCCAGAACCCGGCGGACAAGCCGGTCGCCAGCAGAGCGGCGGACGCCAGGTCGGCGAGATGGGGATCGACCGCGGACCCGAGCAGCATGGCCGGCGGCAGCAGCCAGAAGACCATTGCCACGACCAGCATCACCGGCACCAACCCCCTGAGCAGCGGCTCGTCGGGAAACGAGCGGCGCCCGCCGAGGTAGATGTTCTTCGACCAGCCCTCGATCAGGTGGGATAGACCCTGGTACATGCGGGTCTCCATCAGCCGTTCGGCAAAGGCGAAGTGCAGCTTGAGGCCATGACGGAGGAAGGTCTGGGCCAGGGCCAGGTCTTCGGCCACTTCCTGACGGACCGCCCGATGGGTGCCGGCTGCCTCGTACGCCTGCCGGGTAGTGAGGATGAATTGGCCGTTGGCTATGACGTCGCGCTGGCGCCGGGCACGGTTCACCGCCGCGGGCTGGTAGCGCAAGGCGAGCAGGAACCAGATCTGGGGCATCACCACCCGCTCCCAGAACGTCACGCAGCGCTGCAGTGGGGCAACTGTGACTAAGCCCGCTCCTTCCCCGATCAGCGCCCCGACTGCCCGGGCCAGCAGCTCCGGTGCATGCCGGGTGTCGGCGTCGGTGAAGAGCAGGATCTCGCCCTTGGCGGCCCGGTAGCCCTGGTAACAGGCCCACGGCTTCCCGTACCAGCCGTCGGGCAGCTCCTCGCCCTTGACCAGCCTGAGTCGAGGATCGCTGAAGCCCTCGACGATGGCTGCGGTGTCATCGGTGGAGCGGTCGTCCACCACCAGCAGCTCGAGGGGATGGTAGGTCGTCGCCAGGATCGAAGCGACCACGGTGCCGATATTGGACGATTCGTCGCGAGCCGGAATGACGACCGAGACCAGCCGCCCGGACTCAGGCCGGGCGTCGATCAGGCTGGGAGTGCGGCGGGCAAGGCGGGGAAGAGCAAGGAAGGGAAGGACCCAGGGTAGGGCCGGCAGCAGGTTCATCGCATCGGAGATGCTCAGCGGCCTGCGCTCCCCCTACTTCACGGACTTGGCGATGGTCCGAAGCTCATGTTCGAGCGACTCGATATGGCGCTCGACCTCAGCCAAGTCGTGACTGCCGCCGAACGAGGGAACCCCGTTCTGGGCAAACAGCGTGGCCACCAGGGCGTCGGTGTACCCGACCACCGCCACCGCGGTGCCCTTGTCGATCGCGCGATTGAGCTGGAGCATGATCGCCATGCCCTGGCGCGCCCGCATGGCGACCAGCACCGGCGCCAGGTTCCTGATGAGCAGCTCGCGGAGGAAGGAGAGCTCTTCCACTACTTCTCCAGCCGCCAACCCTCGGGCCGACGCGATCCTGCCGTAGTGCTCACAGGCGCGGAACCAGACGGTGTTGGCCTCCCGCCGGAGCGGACCGACCAGTTCGACAAGGACATCGAACAGGAGCCGGAACTCCCGCTCGACCGTGGTACGCGGTATCGTGGAGGCGGCGCTGGCCCGGTCTCCCAGCCAGTCGGCCCACTGAGTAACCATCGGGTCGCGCATCTCGGAGATGACGCGGCCGGCATCGAGCAAAATAGACTCGGAAGTACGCACTAAGCGCTCTCCCTGGTAAAGGTCCGTCAATCTACAGCCGGTATATCATGGGGTCAAAACCACTGGTACGGCCTCCAAAACTCACTCCGGGCAACCGCATCGGCCTGGTGGCGCCGGCCGGTCCGTTGCTGGAGAGGGATGATTTAACACGGGCTGAGTCGCTCTGCCGTGCGCTGGGTTACGAACCGGTGCTCGGCAAGAGCGCCCACCTTCGCCATGGCTATCTGGCCGGCACCGATGACGAACGGCTCTCGGATCTCAATCAGGCCCTCCAGGACTCCTCCATCGATGCCATTTGGTGCATTCGCGGAGGCTACGGCTCGATTCGCCTGCTGGAGCGGGTGGACTACGCCGCGTTGGTCCGCCATCCCAAGGCGCTCATCGGGTATTCCGATATCACCGCCCTGCTGAATGCCGTGACCCGCCTTACCGGGGTGGTGACCTTCCATGGGCCGGTGGCGCGGGCTAGCATGCCGGCCTTCAGCCGATGGCACTTCGAGCGGGTGCTGACCGTGGCCGACGCTGCCGGCCGGCTGGGACGCATCCCCGAGTCGCCCACCGTGCTCGTGCCCCAGGAGAACCGGATCGTCACCCTGCGGAGCGGCGTGGCCCAGGGTCCGGTCGCGGGTGGGAATCTCACCCTGCTCCAGTGTTTGATCGGTACGCCCTACTTTCCCGAGCTCGCCGGCGCCATACTGTTCCTCGAGGACGTGGGCGAGGAGCTCTACCGGGTGGATCGCATGCTGGCCCATCTTCGGTCGATCGGAGCGCTTCGCCGCCTGGCTGGGGTGGCGATCGGCCGGTTCACCGGGCTGGAGCGCTCGGGCAGTGACGGCGCGCTCGGCTTTGACGAGGTGCTCGAGACCTATTTCGCGCCGCTCGGCATCCCGGTCGCCTACGGCTTTCCCGTTGGGCACATCGAGGCACAGTGGACGCTGCCCCTGGGTGTCCAGGCCCGGCTCGACGCCGATGCCGGGGAGCTCGAGCTGCTCGAGGCCGCCGTTAGCTGATCTTATCATTCGCCGATTGAATTCATGGCCACACCCACGCTGACGAAACACACGCTTCCCGGCGCACTGGGGCCGATCCTGGTGGACGTGCGCGCCGGCGGACGGGCCGGGCCGCGGCCGGCGGCTCTGGTGCTGCACGGCTTCAAAGGCTTCAAGGACTGGGGCATGTTCCCGCCGCTGGCAGAGCGCCTGGCCCAGGCCGGCTTCACCGCGGTAAGCCCGAACCTCAGCGGTAGCGGCGTGGACGACGCGGGCGAGTTCACGCTCCCGGAGCAATTCGGCCACAACACCTTCTCCGCCGAGCTCCGGGACACAGGCTCCGTGATCGACGCCCTCATGCATGGCCGGCTCGGCGTTCCGGCTCCCTCGACGCTCGGCCTCATCGGCCATTCCCGTGGCGGCGGAGTAGGCATTCTTCACGCCGCCAGGGATTCCCGGGTTCGGGCGCTGGTCACCTGGGCCGCCATTGCCAGCGTGGAGCGCTGGCCGCTGAATCAGCGCACCGCCTGGCGGGCCGCCGGCCGAAGCGAAGTGAGGAACGCGCGGACCGGGCAGGTACTCCCGCTCTACACCGACGTGCTCGACGACATCGAGCAGAACGCGGCGTTACTGGATATCGAAGCGGCCGCCGCAGCCGTCGCCATTCCCTGGCTGCTCATTCACGGCACCAACGACGAGTCGGTCGGATTCAGCGAGGCCGAGCTGCTGAAGGGAGCCGGCTCGGCCAGGACCACCCGCCTCATGCCGGTCGAGGGCGCGGGTCATACTTTCGGAGCCACCCATCCCTGGAAGTCGGGAACACCCGAGATCGACACCGTTTTCGACGCCACCATCGAGTGGCTCGCCTCCCACCTCAGGTAAGGGAGAGACCGTCTCATGGCGGCTCACATGACCGGGCGTATCTGCGCCGTCACCGGGGCCACCCGCGGTATCGGCCGGGCCACCGCCGAAGGTCTGGCGAAACTCGGTGCCGGCGTGATCCTCGTGTGTCGGCGCCAGGAAGACGGCGAGAAGGTCGCTGGAGAGATCGGGGCCAGGTATGCCACCCCCGACGTGGTTACGGCGGACCTGTCATCCCAGGCCTCCATCCGGCGGGCCGCGGCCGAGATCCAGAGCCGGTATCCACGCCTCCACGTGCTGATCAACAACGCCGGCGTCATTCCTCGCAGGCGTGAGGTCACGGTGGACGGACTGGAGATGCAGTTCGCCGTCAACCACCTCGCCTACTTCCTGCTGACCAACCTGCTGCTGCCTCAGCTGAAGGCCGGCGCTCCCTCCAGAATCATCAACGTCTCATCCGGTGCGCACACCCACGCCAGCATCGATTTCGACGACCTCCAGGCCGAGGCGGCTTACGACCCCAAGGACGTGTATAGCCGGTCCAAGCTGGCGAACATCCTCTTCACCTACGAGCTGGCCCGCCGGCTCGAGGGAACCGGGGTCACGGTGAACAGTGTCAGCCCCGGGGTCGTAGCGACCGGGATGCTGGCCGACTACATGGGGGTAGCTCCCGGGATCGGTACTGCCAGCACCTTCGGTGCCAAGCCAGAAGAGGGGGCTGAAACCAGCATCTACCTCGCCTCGTCGCCCGAGGTGGAGAGGGTGACCGGGAAATACTTCGAGCGCAGGCAGGCCAGACGCTCGTCGCGGGAATCCTACGATGAGGCGCCGGCGCGACGGCTATGGGAGATCAGTGAGCGGCTGACCGGCACCTCTTGACCCATCAGGGAGGTGCGGCGAATCTCCATCATGCCCATTCACGATTACCGCTGCGGCGGCTGTGGGGCTCAGTTCGAGCAGCTGGTCCGTGGCGACCAGAAGGCCTCCTGTCCGCATTGCTCGGGCGTTGAGCTGGAGCGATTGATGTCGTTGACGGCTCGGCCCGCCACGGGTGGCAAGCCGGCCGACTACAGCCGGCTGGGTCCTCCGCCAGGCGGCGGTTGCTGTGGAGGCGGCTGCGGATCGCACCCGCACTGACCGGCCGGCTCGCCCAGCTCAAGGTGCGCCTGGCCAGCCACCCCGACACCGCCGCTGACGATCCCGCCTTGATCTGGGCCGCGGTGGCCGTCCTCATCGCGCCCGACCCCGATGCCATCCTCCTCATCCGCCGAGCCGACCGCCAGGGGGATCCCTGGTCGGGACACATGGCGCTCCCCGGCGGCCGGCGGGAGCCCGGCGATCCGGACCTCCTCGCCACTGTTATCAGGGAAACCCGGGAAGAGGTCGGAATCGAGCTCGATCGGGGCCAGCTGCTCGGCCGTCTCGACGACGTAGTGCCTCGGAACCCGGTTCTTCCACCCATCGCGGTTCGACCCTTTGCGTTCCTCCTTCCTGCCCGCCCATCGCTCATTCTCAACCATGAAGTCGCTGGTACCCAATGGGTTACACTCGAAGATCTGCTGGAGCCCGGTGGATATCATCGGGCCACGCTTGATATCGCGGGTCAGATGCGCGACGTCCCGGCCTACCGGATCGCCGACGCCATCGTCTGGGGCATGACGGAGCGAATCCTCACCGCCTTTTTGCGCCAAATAAACTTGACATTAGGAGGGTCTTAGTACAGTATTAGCCGAACCTAAACCGCCGGAACTCCATGAGCCCCGCCGCTGTACCCGATTCCCTGACCCGATCGGTGGAAGACTACTTGAAGGCCATTTACCAGCTGTCGCCCGAGGGCCGTCCCGCGTCCACCAGCGAGATCGCCGGCCTGCTGGCGCTCTCGGCACCGTCGGTGACCGGCATGGTCAAGCGGTTGTCAGAGCATGGTTTGCTGGAGCACGTCCCCTATCGCGGCGTTCAGCTCACCGAGGAAGGCCGCCGGGCGGCGCTCCGGATGGTTCGGCGGCACCGGCTGATCGAGGCCTACCTGGTCGAGTTCCTCGGCTACTCCTGGGATACCGTCCACGAAGAGGCCGAGCGGTTAGAGCACGCGGTCTCGGAAACCATGATCGAGCGGATGGCCACCGCGCTGGGGAATCCAACTGTCGACCCCCATGGCGATCCGATTCCCTCGGCCGATGGATCCATACACGAGCTGGCCTGCACCCCGCTTTCCGATGTCCCTGTCGGGGAGACGGTGGAGATCCGGCGGGTCCACGAGGGCCAGCCGGAGCGGCTCCGCTACATCGCATCGCTGGGCCTGAGGCCCGGTGTGCAGGTGACGGTGGTGGATCGCCAGCCGTTCGATGACCTGGTCACCGTCGAGGTCGGCGGCGAGCGACAGGTCATAGGGCGGGAGTTGGGTCACGCGCTCCTCTGTGCCCGGGAAGAAGGGCGATGAGCGCTGCCTCCACCCCGCCGGTCGAGGAGCTGAGCGGTTGGCGGTATCCCCGCGTCATGCCGAGCCTGCCGGAGTCGCACCATTCGGTCCCGGTGCCGAAGGGCGCTTCGTTCTGGCGCAAGGCACTGGCATTTGCCGGGCCCGGTTACATGGTGGCCGTGGGATATATGGATCCAGGCAACTGGGCCACCGATCTGGCCGGCGGTTCCCGTTTCGGGTACACGCTTCTCAGCGTCATCCTGATCTCGAACCTGATGGCGATCCTCCTCCAGGCGCTCGCGCTCAAGCTGGGTATTGCCACCGGCCGGGACCTGGCCCAGGCCTGTCGCGACCACTACTCGCGCCCGGTGAGCTTCGGGCTCTGGGTGCTCTGTGAGATCGCCATCGCCGCCTGCGACCTGGCCGAGGTGATCGGCTCCGCCATCGCATTGAATCTGCTGTTCGGCATTCCACTGATCTGGGGCGTATGCCTGACGGCGCTCGACGTACTGTTGATCCTGCTGCTTCAGAACAAGGGGTTCCGCTGGCTGGAGGCTTTCGTCATTGCTCTGGTGATTACGGTCGGCCTTTGCTTTGCGGTCGAGCTGTTCATGGCCAAGCCTGCCATCGGGGCCATGGTGCGCGGGTTGGTGCCCACGACGGAGATCGTGACCAATCCGCTCATGCTCTACATCGCCATCGGCATCCTGGGCGCCACGGTCATGCCGCACAACCTGTATCTGCATTCCTCCATCGTGCAGACCCGAAAGGTGCTCCCCGACGATCAGTCGAAGCGGGAGGCCATCCGCTTCGCCACCCTGGACTCGACCGTGGCGCTGCTGTTCGCCTTCTTCATCAATGCCGCCATTCTGATTCTGGCGGCCGCCACCTTTCACAACACCGGTCACCAGGAAGTGGCCGACATCGGGGATGCCTACCGGCTGCTGACGCCATTGCTTGGAACCACCATGGCAAGCACGCTGTTCGCCGTCGCGCTGCTCGCGTCGGGGCAGAACTCCACGATCACCGGTACTCTGGCCGGACAGATTGTCATGGAGGGCTTCCTCAACATCCGGCTTCCCGCCTGGCTCCGCCGGCTCATCACCCGGCTGATCGCCATCGTTCCCGCGGTCATCGTGACCGCCATGTACGGCGAGCGTGGCGCCGGTGGACTGCTCATTCTGAGCCAGGTGATACTGAGTATGCAGCTCTCATTCGCGGTGATCCCGCTGGTCTACTTCACCAGCCAGCACCGCAAGATGGGACCCTTCGTGAATAGCCGTGCGCTGGCCGCAATGGCCTGGACGGTCGCCGCAATCATTGTCGGACTGAACGGTTGGCTACTGCTGGGCACCTTCCGGATGTGGCTGGCCTAGGCCAGGAGGGAAGATGGCGCGAAAAAAAACGGAGAAGCTGGACCGGTCGTTGACCAGGCGGGACCTGCTGAGAGCCGGAGCGCTGGGAACGGTGGGTCTCGCGGCCGGTGGTAGTGTCCTTGCACTTCCCGGACTGGTGCAGTCGATCGCCGTTCCCGCCCAGGATCAGGCGACCCACCATGACATGATGACCGTGGGCAAGCTCGCTCCCGGCTCATTCGACCCCGGTGCCTTCCTCACTCACTTCGATACCGGCAAGGTGTCCCGCCTCCCCTCGGGGCAGGTGCTGCGGGAGTATGAGCTGGTAGCCGAGGATCGTGAGATCGAAGTGGCGCCGGGGGTGTTCTATCCGGCCTGGACCTACAACGGCCAGGTACCCGGTCCCACCATCCGCTGTACCGAGGGCGACCGGCTCCGGGTCCGCTTCGTCAACCAGGGCCGCCATTCTCACAGCATCCATTTCCACGGGATCCATCCCTCGCGGATGGACGGTGCCTTCGAACCGGTGCGTCGCGGCGAAAGCTACGTCTACGAGTTCGACGCCGAGCCCTTCGGGTTGCACTTGTATCACTGCCATACCGTTCCCATCAAACGGCACATTCACAAGGGGCTTTACGGGGCGTTCATCATCGACCCCAAGCAGGGACGGCTCCCAGCCCGCGAGATGGTGATGGTGATGAATGGCTTCGATACCAACTTTGACGGCGAGAACGAGGTCTACGCGGTCAATACCGTCGCGTTCCACTATCAGAAGTATCCCATCCAGGTGCCCAAGGACGAGCTGATCCGGGTTTACCTGGTAAACGTGACCGAGTTCGACCTGCTGAACTCGTTCCACCTGCACGGCAACCTCTTCCGGCTCTATCGCACCGGAACCGATTTGCAGCGCTACGAGTGGACCGATGTCGTGGCGCTCTGTCAGGGCGAGCGCGCGGTACTCGAGTTCACCTACAAGCACCCCGGTCCATTCATGTTCCACGCCCACCAGAGCGAGTTTGCCGAGCTCGGCTGGAGCGGGATCTTCCTGGTGGAGGCGCCCCTTGCCTAAGGTCGAGCTGCCTCTTCCTCCGAAGACCGGCTCCAAGAGGACGCCGCGGTCGTCGAGCCGTCGTTCAGGCATGCCGCTCTGGTTCAAGGGTCTCGCTCCGCTGGTGCTGCTCGCAGCCCTGGTAACCCTGTTCCTCAGAGTGGGACCGGTGGGCGTATTCCGGCAAAGCTTCCCGCCGGTGGAACAGCTGACTGTGGAGCGGATTCGGCTCCCGGAGCACGGTGTGATGGAAGTTCGGGTCGTGAACGGCGGGCCGGAGCCGGTCACGGTCGCACAAGTCATGGTCGACGACGCCAACTGGGTGCATCGAGTAAATGGAAGCAGAACGCTGGAGCGCCTGGAGAAGCGCACCATCACCATTCCCTATCCCTGGGTCGAAGGCGAGCCTCACACCGTCGCACTGGTGACCAGCACCGGGCTCACCTTCTCGGGTGAGGTTCCGGTGGCGACCTTGTCGCCGGCGGTTGATGCCCGATATCTCACCACGTTCGCGCTGCTCGGGGTGTATGCCGGTGTGATCCCCGTGTTCATCGGCCTCTTGTGGCTGCCCTTCGTTCGCGCGGTGAGCCGTCGATGGATCGATTTCTTCCTGAGCCTGACGATGGGGTTGCTGGTGTTCCTGGGCGTGGATGCCCTGGTAGAAGCGGCCGAGACTTCCGCGCTGGTCGCCGGAGCCTTCCAGGGCTCCTCGCTCGTGCTGCTCGGGCTGCTGGGCACACCACTTATCCTGGCCGCACTTGGCCACTGGCGCGGGGGCCAGCGAGGCGAGCGCTCCCCACTCCAGGTGGCGGCCCTCATAGCGCTGGGCATCGGGCTCCATAACCTGGGCGAAGGCCTGGCCATCGGCACGTCGTACGCCACCGGTGAGATAGCGCTGGGAACCTTCTTGGTGATCGGATTCCTACTGCATAACACCACCGAAGGTCTCGGCATCGTCACGCCACTTGCGGACCAGCGGCCCCGCCTTCGCTCGCTGATCCTGCTCGGCGCACTCGCGGGCGTGCCGACGGTGATCGGGGCCTGGATCGGCGGGTTCACCTACTCGCCACTCTGGACCACGCTCTTCTTCGCCATCGGCGCCGGGGCCATCGCCACGGTGGTCTACGAGCTCTGGCGCCTCTTCGCCCGGCGCGCTACGGGTGGCCTGACGGCGCCGCTTAACGCCGCCGGCCTCATCTTCGGGATGGTGATCATGTACGCCACGGGCCTGCTGGTGACCGCGTGAGGTCGGGAAACAGGGTGAACAGGAAACAGTTAACGGTGAACCGGGGTGGTGGGGTACGGCCTGTTCACTGTTCACTGTTTACTGTTTACGCTTTCTTCTGCACAGCAGCCTCGCCCGTCGCCGCGCAGATCCAGGACAACAGCTTCCTCATCGAGGAGGCGTACAACCAGGAGCACGGGGTGGTGCAGCACATCGGCACCTTCCAGCGGGCGGACGGTGGCGATTGGGCCTTCGGTTTCACCCAGGAGTGGCCGCTCGGCGGTATCCGCCATCAGCTCAGCTATACGATCCCGGTTGAGAACATCGAGGGTTTCGGCACCGGCCTCGCCGACGTCGCCCTCAACTATCGGTATCAGCTCGCCGGGAATCCCACGGCACGCGTCGTAGCCGCGCCCCGCCTGAGCCTTCTGCTGCCCACCGGCAACGAGGATAAGGGCCGCGGAGCAGGATCGGTGGGGTTCCAGGGAAACTTTCCGCTCAGTCTCGTCCTCAGTGACCAGATCGTCACCCATTGGAATGCAGGCGCCACCATCAACCACGCAGCCAGAAATCCAATCGGCGATCAGGCCACCACCAGCGGCTTCAATCTCGGCGCCAGCGTCATCTGGCTGCTCCGTCCACGGTTGAACCTGCTGGTGGAGTCGGTCTGGCTGAGTGAGGAGTCAGTCGTGAGCGAAGGCAGGACGGCCCGGGATGAGACCGCGTTTCTCAGCCCGGGGGTCCGGGCGGCTTTCGATGTGGCGGGCGACCTGCAGATCGTACCGGGAATCGCCTACACCATGAGTCTCACGCCTGGTGAGGCGGACGCTCTCTTTTTATATCTCAGCTTCGAGCATCCCTTCACCCGCTAGAACCCCACGATTCTCCGGAGCTCCGCCAGCCTCTCGTCGCGCGCACCCCGCAGCACATCTCCCTCGCCATCATAGGCCCGTTCGATCAGTCGGATGAGCTGCTGGTGCTCGGCCGACGGTAGCTGGAAACCGGTATCGCCTTCCCACCGGGTTTCCAGTGCCCTCAGTAACGCACTGAGCTGCGCGGTCTGTCGCTCTCCGACCTCGAGGTAGGCCGTCTGAAAGGGGCCGGCCGCCGCCATCCTCGCCGCGAGCCCTGAAGAGATGAGTGCGTCGACGTCGCGCACTTCCAGTACCCCATCCAGCACCAGCCGAATGCACTCCCGCCACAATGCAGCGGTCAGCCGGCCAGTGGCGTTGCCGGGAATCTCTTTCTTGAGAACCACGGGAATCCGGCCCAGCTGGCGGAGCCAGCCGCGGACCAGGTCGAGGCTGGCTCGATCGGTCAGGGGACCGGGGACCACCTCGACCGCGGGGATGTGTTCGATCGGATCGAACCCCCGCGCCACCAGCAGCCGTCCCGGCCGGCGCAGCCGGGCACACAGCTCCGTAGGCGACAGGCCGGGTCCGCTACAGGTCAGCACCGCCGCCATGCGAGCCACCCCTTCTACCTGCTCCAGGAGCCGCTGGCGGTGAAGCAGGTCACTGGTGGTCGCGTCGATGATCCAGTCGGCGTCGGTCACCGAGTTCAGCAGGCTCCGGCCCTGGCGCGGCCCGCCGGGGAGCGGATCGCCCGCATCCGGAACCATCTGAATGCCGGGTCCCGGCGAGTGCCGCCTGCGGCTGGCTATCAGCTCGATGCCGCTCTGCAGCACCGCGGCATCGGCGTCGTAGATCGTAAGTGGCCAGCCGGCCGCGGACACGAGCGTAGCCCAACCAAGCCCGGTTTCGCTCATTCCCAGGACTGCGACCTTGGGGTGAGTCTGCGACTCCATGCCTGTCCTTCACTTGAGGTTGCCTGCCCAGCTCTTCCACCGGCACAACTACTTTAACAGGTACAGCCGCTCATTGTACTGGAGTCGAGGCGAAATCATGGGAACCTGCGTCCGGCGATCCCTGGTGCTTGCAGCAGTCCTGCTGATTATCGGCGCGGGCAGGGCCGGGGCACAGGTCTCCGAGGTGGCGGTGGAGCGACGCTTGGCCGAAGAGTTGGGTCTCTCGGTCGGGGACACCCTCAGGATAGGCCCGGCGGTGGATTCGCTCGCCAAGCTGGGGGTGGTCACGGCAATCTACGAGCCCCGGCCGGATCCGGCCGAGATCGCCAAGCGGGAACGGCATGTCCGCATGCACCTGCCCGACCTGGCAGCGTTGCTCGGGGCTCCGGACCGCGTGGACCGGTATGGGGTGGGGCTCCGGCCCGGGGTTTCGGCGGATACGGCCGCGGAGGCCCTCAACCTCACCGCATTCGGCTATCGGGCCTACACCTCCCAGACGATCGCATCGGAGTCCTCCCAGACCTTTCTGGTGGTGAGCCGCTTTCATCGGGCCATTGCGGTGATCACCATCGTGGCCAGTGCCGTCTTTCTCCTCTGCATCATGCTGCTGAAGGTCGAGGAGCGGCGGTTGGACGCGGCGGTGATGCGCTTCGTCGGAGTGCGCCGCAGGACCATCTTTGGCGCCCTGTTGCTCGAGGCTGCGCTCATCGCGGCGCTCGGATCGGTGGCGGGATCGGGGCTGGCATACCTCGCCGGCGCGGCCACCAATGCCTATTACAGGCGATTCTTCGATACCGGGCTCACGTTCTCCCTGATCACGCCGGAGATCGTGCTCTTCAGCGTCGCGTTGTCCCTCGTCCTGGGCCTCGTGGCCGGGTCAGTGGCTGCCTGGCGCCTGGTTAACACCCGGCCACTGGTGCTCTGGGGACGCGGATGAACGGACTAGGCTGGGCCGTACGGGGCCTGATCCGCCAGCGGTTGCGGACCGTCCTCGCCATCAGCGGCATTGCCATATCGGCCGCGATGCTCCTCGACATGGTCATGCTCAGCGGGGGGATCGAGAAGTCCTTTGCCGAGCTCCTTCTGGCCCGAGGCTACCAGATCCGGCTCACCCCCAAGGGCACCCTGCCTTTCGACACCGAGGCTACCCTCGATCGCGCCGGCACCGTCGTAAGCCGGTTGCGTAGCGACAGCGACATCGAATCGGCCGGCGCAGTTCTGGGAACGTCCTTGTACGGCCGGCGCGGGGACTCGCTCATCACGCTGGTCGGCTACGGGATTCAGCCCGAAGCGCAGGGAGTGTACCAGCTGCAGCGCGGTGCCGACCTTACGCCTGATGACACCCTGGGCGTGCTTCTGAGCCCCGTTGTTGCCGGCCTTCTCCGAGCTGGCGCGGGAGACACTCTGAGCCTGGTTGGCCGCCTCGACCCGCAGGTAGCATCCGCGGCAGTGAGCCGCCGGCTCGTGGTCCGCGGCATCGTACGCTGGGTCTACGACCATCGGGGCCAGCCTTCCCTGGGAACGATTCTCCCGGTAATGCAGGCGCTGGCTTCGGGTGGACAAGCGGACGACAGGGCTTCCCTGATTTTGGTGAAAGTACGGAACGATGCCGCCGTACCGGCGGTGGCGGACCGGCTGCGGAAGGAATTCCCCCGGCTCGAGGTCTACAGCGTGGCGGACCTGGTCCGATTCTTCAAGCAGCGGCTGGTGTATTTCCGCCAGCTCTCCTACATCCTCGCCACGATGAGCCTGATCGTCACCGTGCTTCTGATCACGACCCTGCTCACCATCACCGTGAACGAGCGGCTCGGCGAGATTGCCACGCTCCGGGCCATCGGCATCGCTCGGTCCACCGTCGTGCGCCAGGTCCTCATCGAGGGGACGGTGCTCACCGTCGTCGGAGCTACGCTCGGGATCGTCCTGGGCCTGGGCACCGCGCGATACCTGGACGGCATTCTCACCAGCTTTCCCGGCCTCCCTGCGGCCTTCTCCTTCTTCGTTCCTCGACGGGGGAGCCTTGCCACGGCCGGGCTGGTGCTGATGGTGACGGGATGCCTGGCCGGGCTCTATCCCGCCTGGCTGGCCGCCCGCGCCCCGATCGCGGCCACGCTTCGCTCCGAGGCAACATGACCCCGCCCACGGTTCTAGTTGGCCGGAATCTTCGCAAGGACTACCCTCTGAACGGAGCGGCGGTGCACGCGCTCCGGGGGGTGTCGCTTGAGGTCCGCTCCGGCGAGTACGTCGCCATCGCGGGCCCATCCGGGAGCGGGAAATCCACTTTGCTTCAGCTGGTTGGTGGGATTGATGTCCCCACCGCCGGAGAGGTCGAGGTCATGGGAACCAGGCTCGACTCGCTGTCGGACCGGGAGCTCACCCGTCTTCGGCTGACCAGGCTCGGCTTCATCTTCCAGCGGTTTCACCTTCTGCCCGTCCTCACGGCCCGGGAAAACGTGGAGCTGCCGATGGCCGAGGCCGGCGTCCCAGCCAGGGAACGCCGGGCGCGGGCGCTGGAGCTGCTCGCCTACGTAGGGTTGGAGGAGCGGGCCGGCCACCGCGCCACCCAGCTCTCGGGTGGGGAGATGCAGCGGGTGGCTATCGCGCGGGCGCTGGCCAACCGGCCGGTCCTCTTAATGGCCGACGAGCCGACCGGTGAGCTCGACGCGGCCACCGGTGCGGAGATCCTTGCCCTGTTCCGGCGGCTGAACCAGGACGGAACGACGCTGGTGGTCGTTACCCACGATGAGCACCTGGCCTCCGAAGCCGGCCGCGTCATCCACATGCTGGACGGCCGTATTGAGGCGGATAGAGCCTCGTCTGAAAACGCTGCCCCGCTATGATCACCACCCTCGCGTTCCGCCATCTGCTGGTGCGGAAGCTC
>JBDTTD010000035.1:0-14893 GCA_039930805.1 Gemmatimonadales bacterium
GGGCCCCAATCCGCCGGGCCGCTTCGACCAGGGAGAGCGCCTGCTGGGTCCGCTCGGCGGCGACGCTCAAGGGATAGACTTCGCCCCGGAGGACGTTCCCCTGGACGAGGAAGCGGACGAACCGGTCGAACACCTCTTGCCGGGCGTCGATCTCATGATGCTGGATGGCGCCGACGCTCTCGGCCTGACGGCGAATGGCCTCACGGTCCGAGGGCGACGCGCCGCCGGTGTTCACATAGACGGTATGCACCGTCCACCCGGCCTCGGCCAGACGGGGAACGCAGTAGGAGGTATCGAGCCCGCCGGAGAAGGCGAGCGCCAGGGGTGCGCCGCGAGATTGCATATTGCATAAATATGCAAGTCTCCTGCTGGAGCACAAGAGGGGACCAGCGCTCCGTTCCCTTTCCACTCTTGCGCGCCCCCGGCCGCCATGGTAGTGTAGGCTGACAATCGTTCCTTCGTGGTGCTTTGCGGCCTATTGCAGCCACGTTAAACAAATGCTAAAAAGCCTCGCGTCCCGAGTGTCTTTTTGGCACCGGGCGCTTTGATTTACTGCCCGGGCCAGGAGACCTCGCGCCGCCGGAGGCAGAAGGGTATTCCCGGTGCCGATCGCGCCTGCCGTAACCGCCGTCCCCGAGCCGTCCAGGGCCGATGAAACCCTCCTGGTCCTGCCACTCCACTGCGTCGTATGCGGGGCACAGTACCAGCCGTCCCCTCAAGCCATCTGCGAGAGCTGTCTCGGCCCGCTGGAGCCGCTCTATCCCCCAAACCGGGTGTTGCCCGATCGCGCAACCATATCCGGGCGCGGCCGCTCGATCTGGCGCTATCGCGAGTTCTTGCCCTTCGAGGGGACGCCCCGATATTCCCTCGACACCGGGCTGACTCCTCTCTTCGAGGTCCCCGCGCTGGCCCGCAAGCTCGGAGTGGCGCGGGCGTGGCTCAAGAACGACAGCGTCTCTCACCCCACGCTTTCCTTCAAGGACCGGGTGGTGGCCAGCGCCATCAACGCCGCCCATGCGCTCGGCCTAGACACCCTCGCCTGCGCCTCCACCGGTAACCTCGGCAATGCGGTCGCCGCTCACGCGGCCCGAGCCGGCCTTCCGGCCTGGGTCTTCATTCCCCACGATCTCGAGCTCGCCAAGGTCGTCGCATCGGCGATCTACGGTCCCCGCCTGGTCCGGGTGCGCGGCACCTACGACGACGTCAATCGGCTCTGCACTCAGGCGGCCGAGCGGTTCAACTGGGGAATCGTGAACGTCAACCTGCGGAGCTACTACGGGGAGGGCTCCAAGACCATGGCGTTCGAGATCGCCGAGCAGCTCGGCTGGCGGCTGCCGACGGCCGTCGTGGCGCCGATGGCGGGCGGCTCCCTGGTGACGAAGCTGCGCAAGGGCTTCCGCGAGTTCGTCGAGAGCGGGCTGGTAAACGGCCGCATCCCCCGGCTGTTCGGCACCCAGGCGGCCGGCTGCGCGCCCATCGTGCGGCTGGTGGAGGAGAATACCGAAGTGCTCCAGCCCGTCATCCCGAATACGATCGCTCGCTCCCTGGCCATCGGAAGCCCGGCCGATGGCATCTTCGCCTCCCGGGCGATCCGGGAGACGGGAGGTTGGGCCGCGGCGGTTTCGGATCAGGAGCTGTCCGCCGGAATTCGGACTCTCGCGCAGACGACCGGCGTGTTCGCGGAGACCGCGGGCGGGGTGACGGTGGCGGGCGCGCTCGCGCTGGCAGCGAGCGGCCACCTGCGGGCGGATGACGAGGTCGTGCTCTGCATCACTGGAAACGGACTCAAGACGATAGACGCGGTGCCCGATGTCCTGCGCGACGTGCCCACGATTTCCCCCAAGCTCCGGGAGCTCTCCGCTCTCGTCGAGCAGTCAGCCTGACAGGAGAACCTCCGATGCCCGTAACATTCAGCTTACCGACGATTCTCGCCCGATTGGCCGATGGTCAGGCAACACTGGAAGCCAGCGGTTCGACACTTGGGGAAGTGGTGGCGGGGATAGCCCGGCGGTTCCCCCAACTGGCGCCGAGACTGCAGGACCAAAGCGGTGGACCCTACCCGTTTGTGGCGTTCTATCTCAACGACGAAGACTCGCGGTTCAAGGGGGGATTCGGGGCGCCGATCAGCGATGGCGACGAGATCACGGTCGTCGCCGCCATCTCGGGAGGGTGACACTGGCTTGGCTTCGGGTTCATTACCAATCCTCCGCCACCGCCTGGATCATCTGGGCCAGGCTGGTGACATCCCCCAGATCGATCGTCTCCGCTGGCGAGTGCGAGTAGCGCAGCGGCCAGCCGATCGGCACGTCGGGTACCCCATACCCGGCGAACACCGAGCCATCGTTACCGCCGTTGGTGGTGCCCACCTGCAAGGGGATGCCACGAGCTCGCGCCAGGGTCCGGAGCGAGTCCACCAGGGCCGGCGGGGTGACGGAGCTGTTGTCCAGCGCCCGTGCCACCGCACCCCGTCCGAGCGGAGCCAACCCGAAGTTTGTGGCCTCAAGCGGTGAGTCGGCCGAGACGAATGTGTCGATGGCGTGCACCCGCACCGGCCGGAGTCCCAGGGCATTCGCCGCGGCACGGGCGCCCTCCAGGCCGATTTCCTCCCGGGTGCTCCAGAGGAAGATCACCGTGTGTTTCAGGAGGTCGGGCTTGATCCGCCTGACGGCAAGCACCTGAGCGGCCGATCCCACCCGGTCATCGAACGAGCGGCCGGTGGCCCGGGTGCCTGCGAGCCGAACGAACTGCTTCGGCATCGTCAGCGTGTGTCCCACCGCGATGCCGAGCGCCTCGGTTGCTGCACGGGAAGTCATGCCGACATCTGCCCGGAGAAAGGGAGGTGTCCGCTTCAACTCGGCCGCGGATCCCGAGTCGCGAGGCATGAACACGCCCGGCACCGGGGTGCCGCCGGTGTGTACCAGGGCCGGTTTCGCCTCCCAGAGGGAGGGGAACAATCCCCCCACCGGAGTTAGATCCAACGACCCATCATCCCTGATTGCCGTGATTCGAAATCCGATCTCGTCCAGGTGCGCCACAAAGACGACGGTCGGCTCTCCCTTCCCAACCGTGAGCCAGAGATTACCGGCGGTGTCGGTCTGGGTGCTGGCCCACGACGGCAACTGCTGCTCGACCAGCGCTCGCACCGGCCCCTCCATGCCCGACACGCCATAACTCTCCACCAGGGGCGCCAGCACATTGACGACTTCCGCCAGCGCCTTCGGGGCGGGACCGGGACGGCCTCTGCGTTCTACCCTGGTGGGACCAGGCGCCGGTTCAGCGGCAGAGCTCGCGGCAGAGTCGGCCCCGATCCAACTCACTACTGAGTCCCGCAGAGCCGCCGCATCTCCCAACGAGACCGTCTCCACCGCCGTGCCGGCATACGCCACCGGGAGTGACCACCGGGTAACGCGCCCCAGCTTCGGCCATGAGATCAGCGTGTCGGGCTCGGGTCCTTGCTGTAGAGCACCACGCGCGCCAGGCCGGCCATCTACGATCAGGGTTTCGTCGAACGGCCCGTAGGCATTCGCCAGGGTACCGAGGCCGCGCTGAGAGAGCTCCTGCTCGACGGCGAACGCCACCGTCACCGGAGGAATCGTCTTCGCCGCTGCGCTCGACTGGCGCGCGGCCAGCAGCAGCGCAGCACACGCGGCACGACGCCCCGCGGCCGGCGCCGCCAGCAGACCGGCCCCGTAACTCTGGGGACGCTTGGTCAAGGTGACAGGTGCCAGTACGCCGATGCCCAGCCCGGCGGCTTCCTGGCGCGAGCTGGCCCCGACGTCTACGTAGGCATCATCCACCGTGAACGGGTCATCCGCGACCGGGCGGCCACGCGTCAGGTGGATGGATCGAACAGCCACGACTCCCGGGATGGGGCCTCGCCTCCCCAGGATCGTGACCCGGTGACCCTCCAGCTGTTGATCGAACAGCGGTCCCACTCGGCCAGCCACCCGGCGCAACGTGAGATAGCCGTCCGCACCCACCCCTCCGACTACGTAACCGGGTTCGTCCAGTGGACAGACGACCAGGCGCCGGCCGGACCCTGCTCCAAGCGTCAGATACGCGTTACCCGCGCGATCGCGAGCTGAGCCCGGCAGCAGCCGGAGCACCGTATCCACCAGCGCGCGCTCGTAACCGGTAACCGCCGACAGCGAGGCCATGCGGAAGGACAGGTCGGACACGCTCAGGGGTGGGTTCTGACCAGCGAGCGGATGTGCTGCCGCAAGCAGACCTGCGATAGCCAGGAGCAAGGTATGGCGCGGGTTCACGATGGCTTCGGGCATGGAGGTGGAAGGTGAACAACGAGGAAACCAAAAGCGCTGCCATGAAACGACAGCGCTTGGGCGGACGACTTTCCTAGTCGGCTCGATCCTTAGATGCCGGTATCCAGGTCGTGCACGTACAGGGCAGCTCCACAGCCTGAGGGTGCTTCGCTCACTACCTCCCGCATGAGCTCCAGTGCCTCACGCAGGCTCCGGGAGAACGCGTACTCGAGTGTGAGTGGCGCGGGCTCCCCATCTCTGGTCTCCGGGAGATAGGCTGTCAGGAATCGATCGATGATGACGGGGTGGATTTCACGCTGCGCGGGATGGGGTAAGCTGTGGCGCCGTTCAATCTCTGTGAGCAGGCGCTCGGCCACGAAGAGGCGCTCCTGTTCAAGGGTGGCAGCAGGAAGCATCACATATATCCTCAACTCGCATCGCCGGTGCGTCTGGCGCACAACCGGCAAGTGATAGGAGCGGGCGACGCCAGACGCCACGAGAGCCGCCACCACGGCGGTACGTCTATCAATGCGAAAGTCGGGCAACCGGCGTTAGAGAAGAAAGACCGAAGCAGCGCTCCGCGGTTGAGGCAGGCGAATGGAAGCTAGGGCCTCCTCAATCTCCCTGCGCCTGGCCTCGTACGCCGGCGGGAGCATCAGGCGGGACCCCAGGTTTGCTGCCGGCTCGTCGATGGTGAAGCCGGGACCATCGGTGGCGATTTCGAACAACACCCCACCGGGCTCCCTGAAGTACACCGACCGGAAATACTGGCGGTCGATCACCGGCGTGATTTCGATTCCCCGGGCCTCGATCTCCGCTCGCCGGTCCAGCTGCTCCTGGTCGCCGGCCGTGCGGAAGGCGACGTGGTGAACCGCCCCGACTCCGTCCGCCCCGCCCCAAAAACCAGCTGCGCGCCTCAGGTTGACGACCTGGCCCAGGCCTGGACCGGAGGATCGAAAACGGATCAGGCCAGCCTCTTCGCCCGCGGCTTCGAAGCCCAGGCTGCCAACCAGGAAATCGGCGGTACCGGTGTCGCCGTCTTCCCAGAGCGTGGTTCCATGCAGACCTCGAATGGCGTGCTCTGGAGTCTCCGGCGCGTCCCCCCAGGGGCCTACCCCGGTGGCCTCGGCGGTAGCCACCAGCTCGAGCAGCAGTCCATCCGGGTCGGTAAATGAGAGGACCTGCTCCTCGAAGCGGCGAACGGGGCCGGTGTACTTGATGCCATGGCCCAGCAAGCGCTCGATCCAGAACCCCAGCGATGCCGAAGGGATCGCGAGGGACACCGTGCCGGCCTGACCGGTCCCCTGCCGGCCACGGCGGCCGTGCGGCCAGGGGAAGAAGGTGAGGAGCGAACCGGGCCGCCCCAGCTCGTCGCCGTAATAGAGATGATAGGTGGCGACATCGTCGTAGTTCACGGTCAGCTTGACCAGGCGGAGCCCGAGCATGCCCGCATAGAAGTCGAGATTGCGTTGAGGGTCGCCGGCGATGGCGGTGATGTGGTGGATTCCCATCGTATCCTCCTGCCTACTTCGGCAGCGCAGGGCCGGCGCCCGCGGCGGTTTGTCCCACCGCCCTGGCGATCTGATCCAGGTCCGCCAGGGTCAGGTCGAGGGTAGCGGCCCCGATCCAGCCATCCACCTGATCGGGAGAGCGCGCCCCGACGATCGCCCCGGTGACGCCGGGCCATGCAAGAGTCCAGGCGATTGCGACGGCACTGACCGTGGTAGCGTGATGCTGGGCAATCGGCCGCAGCGCGTCCCGCAGGGCCAGGTTCCGGCTCAGCTTAGGAGGCCGGAAGTCGGGCGAGCGCCGCCGCCAGTCGTCCTCGGAGAGGGACTCGATCCGATTCACGGAAAAGCGCTCGGTCAGAAGGCCCGACTGCATCGGACTGTAGCCGATGACGCCGGTTCCATGGGCGGCACACCAGGGGATCTCCGCTTCGGCCGCCTGGCGTCGGATGAGTGAAAGCGGTGGCTGCAGCGAATCCAGGTGCCGGATTGCCTCACAGCGCTCCAGCAGCCCTACATCGAAGTTCGAGACACCAATCGCCCGGACCTTGCCCTCCTCCACCAGCCGCGTCATCGTCTCCCAGGAATCCTCCACCGCCGTTCCGGTCTGGTCCGGCCAGTGGAACTGGTAGAGATCGATGCGCTCCACCCCGAGCCGGCGAAGAGACGCCTCACACTCCCGGCGGATCGACTGCGGCTCCAGCACCTGGCGGGGAGGAGTCTCCGGGTGATCATCGTCCCAGACCAGCCCGCACTTGGTGAAGACGTAGGGTCGGCCGGCTGGCGGCATGCCCTCGAGAGCGAGGCGCACGACCTCCTCGGAGTGGCCCAGCCCGTACACCGCCGCGGTGTCGATCCAGTTGATTCCATGCTCGAGCGCGCGCCGGATGCTGGCGATGGAATCGGCGTCATTCTGGGGACCCCAGCCATACGCCCAGCCACCTCCACCCACGGCCCAGGCGCCGAAGCCAACCGTGCTCAGGTGAAGGTCGCTCCTTCCCAGCCGGCGGGTAGGAAGAGTCGCTATCATGGGTACCCTGGCGCGTGGAAGTAAAAGCCTCCGGATCTCTGCAACCAGAATTGGAACATGCCCCAACTTAAGTCGGTGAGGGCGGACACTGCGGGTGCCACCTCGTCCCCGGGCACGTACGCCCGAAGAATCGGGGTCTTCTCCGGAACGATGATGGTCGTCGGCGGCATCATCGGCTCCGGCATCTTCCTCAATCCAGCGCTGGTGGCCGAGCGGGCTCGATCATATGAGCTCACGCTGGGAGTGTGGGTGCTGGGCGGCGGCATCGCGCTGCTGGGGGCGCTGGTATTCGCCGAGCTGGGCGCGCGGCGTCCGGTGGCCGGCGGGGGCTATGCCTACCTCCGCGATGCCTATGGAAAGCTGCCGGCCTTTCTCTACGCCTGGACCCTGCTGCTGGTGATCGCGACCGGCGCGATCGCCGCCGTGGCAGTGACATTCGCGACCTACACCGCAGCCCTCACCGGGCTGGGGCCCGCTACGCGATTGCCGCTCGCCGTCGGCGCGATAGTGCTGCTGTCTGCGGTGAACTATCGGGGAGTAAAGCCGGGCGCGGTCACCCAGAATGTGCTCACGCTTCTGAAGCTGACTGCGCTCGCCGTGCTGATCGGGGCCGGCCTCATGCTCGCTCCGGCAGCGCCGCCCCCGGAGCAGCTCGAGCCCCTGGCCCGGGGGGGTCTCCTGCTGGCGGTGGGGACCGCGCTGGTTCCGGTGCTCTTCGCCTTCGGCGGCTGGCAGCAGACGAACTTCGTGGCGGAGGAGCTGATCGCGCCGGAGCGAAACCTGCCGCGAGCCCTGGTGGCCGGTGTAATCATCGTGGTCGCGGTGTATCTGCTCGCGAACCTGGCGTACCTTCGCACCCTGGGCCTGGCGGGCCTGGCCGCCAGCAGTGCTCCGGCGGCCGACGCCATGGAGGCGCTGCTTGGGCCCCCGGGCAGAAGGCTCATCGCGGCGGGGATCGCGGTCTCCACCTTCGGTTTCCTGAACCTGGTGATCCTGGTGTCTCCCCGGGTTTATCAGGCGATGGCTCGCGATGGCCTCTTCTTTCCCAACCTGGCCAGGCTGCATCCTCGGTATCGCACCCCATCCGCCGCTATCGTCTTCCAGGGAGTCTGGGCCATCATCCTGACCCTGACCGGGCGCTACGGCGAGCTGCTGGACTATGTGGTTTTTGGCGACTGGATTTTCTTCGCGGCGGTGACGTCGACTATGTTCGTCTTTCGGGCCCGGGAACGAACCGGCCAGGAGCCAGCTACCCTCCGGTACCGAATGCCCGGATTTCCCCTGGTGCCACTGGCCTTCATGCTGGCGGCGCTCTACGTGGTGATAGGATCGATTGCCTCCAACCCGGCCAACGCGGTGAAGGGCACGGGACTCATCCTGATTGGGGTGCCGGTGTTTCTGTTCTGGAAGGGAAAACGGGCAAGGGTGGAAGCGGGTAGGGAGGGAAGGCTGTCACCCTGAGGGCCGGAGGCCCGAGGGGGCCGAAACTTTGCCTTCAGAGATCTTCTCGTGTCCTCGTACCCGGTCCTTCGACCCGATTAGTTGCGCAGGTCGATCTCGTTCCGGCCCCCTCGGTCGCTTCGCTCCCTCAGGGTGACAATCTTCTCCTCCCGCTTACCCACTGTCCCGCCGCCCCGCTGTCCCGCTGCCCTCTTTCTCCGCCTGCACGATGATCTCCTCCGATACCGCCTCTTCGATCAGGTACTCCTCCTTGTACATCCGGATCAGCTCGAACAAGTACGAGATAGCCAACGGTCCGATGAGAAGGCCAAGCAGTCCGAAGTACCGGATGCCGGCGAAGGCACCGATGATGGTGATGAAGGGGTGGATCTGGGCCCACCGCCGGAAGACGATCGGACGGATCACGTTGTCCACGTTCCCCACCACCACGGCGCCCCAGAGGGCCAGGGCGATCGCCATTCCATAGCGGCCCTCCAACCCTAAATGGAGGACACCAGGGCCCCAGACGAGGGCGCTTCCCACCACCGGCAGAATCGCGACGATGACGGTGACCACGCCCCAGAAGAGCGCGTTCGGTATGCCCGTCACCCAGAAGCCGAGTCCAACGAGCAGGCCCTGAATCGAAGCCGTTAACAGGGTTCCGATGAGGGTGGATATGGTGACCCCCCGGAACCGCTGCCGCAGGATCTCCGCATTGCGCGCCGAGAAGGGGATGAAGGGGCGCACCTGCCGCCAGGCGGACTCCGGTTCCTGCAGGAGGTAGTACAGTCCAAAGAACGCGATGGTCAGCTGGATGCCGAGCCGGGTTGCCGTGCCGATCAAACCGACCGCGCTGGAGCCGATCCAGCTGACCAGGCTCGCCCCAAAGGATTCGATCTGGGCACCCACATCGTAGGGGCCGATTCGGAGCTCCCGGAGCCGGGTGAGCAGCGGACTCCGAATCACTCCCGTCGCCATGTCCTGGGCTTCGTTGGCCACTACCCCCAGGAACGAAAGCCCAGGCCCTATGATGAGCAGGAGCCCCAGCAGTACCACCAGTGCGGCCGCCAGCCCCGGCTTGATTCCCCCCCGGACGAGCCAGCGGTACACCGGCGCGAAGGTGATGTAGAGAACCGGAGCCCCGATGAGCCCGGTGCTGAACGGCCAGAGCGCGTATGTCAGTCCCAGGCCAAGCATGAAAATCAGGAAGGCAGCGCGGTCCCGCTTGGTATCCAGGAAGGCCATCGGGGAAGTGTAGGGTCCCCTGGGATCGCCCGCCAGCGCCTCCTCGTCCTCGCCGGGTCTCGGGCGAAGGTGTATCTTCGGACTCGTGGTCCCTCTGATTCGCCTTCCTGGCGCCTTCCTCCTGACAGGCGGCGCATTGCTCGCTCTGTCGGTTCTCCTCCTGGGCCTGCTCTGGCGGGAACGCCGGCGCCGGCGGGGGGCCGAGCGCTCCACAGCCGATATCCGAAGCCAGCTCCAGACGGTCACCGCAACCATGCGCGAGGGGGTCATCACCTACGACATGGAGCGGAGGCTCACCTTCGTCAATCCTGCCTTCGAGCGGCTCACCGGGTACCCGGCTGAGGACATCCGGGAGCAGGAATTCCTGCAATACATCCACGACGACGACCGGCCGGCCATCCTGGCCGAATGGGACCGGCTGGCGCAGGGTAGTGCGCTGCGCGACCAGGAATACCGGGTCGTAACCCGGGGCGGTCAGATCCGATGGTGCTCCAGCTCCTGGGAGCCGATGCGGGACGAATCCGGGCGCCAGATCGGCTACATGGGGACCGAGTTCGACATCACCGAGCGGAAGCTCGCCGAGGAGGCGATGCGCCTGGACACCGAGCTGTTCCAGGCAGTGCTCGAGGTGGAGAAGGCGGTATCGGCAGCGGGCCTCGAATCTCAGACCGTCATGCGGGTCATCGCCGAACGGAGCCGGGGACTCACCGGCGCCAGTGGAGCGGTGCTCGAGGCCATCGAAGCTGATGATGTGGTTCCCCTGGTCCACTGCGGGACCGAGGCTCCCCGGCTCAAGATGAACGCGAGCCTTTCGGGTCTCGCCGCCCGCACCGGCGAGCTGCAGCGCTGCGACGACACTGAATCCGACCCCCGGGTCCCCCATCAGCTCTACAAGGACCTGGGGATTCGTTCCATCCTGGTCGTGCCCTTGAAAGACGAGCACCGGACACTCGGCCTGCTCAAGGTGGTCTCACCCGAGCCTCACGCGTTCTCCGAGCGGGATGTCAAGGCGCTCCGCCTGCTGGGTGGTCTCATGGGGGCAGCCATGGCGCACGCTGCCGCGTTCGAAGGACGACAGTCGCGGCTGGAGGAACGGACCCGCGCGCTGCAGGAAAGCGAGCAGCGGTTCAAGCAGCTCGTGGACGTGGCACAGGAAGGCATCTGGGTGGCCGACGACCGCGGGGTGATGACCTACGTGAATCAGCGGCTCGCCGATCTGCTGGGATACGTGAACGGGACCCTTCTCGGGCGGCAGGTTCTCGATTTCATCGAGCCCGAGTCCCGGGCCGGGGCTCAGCGGACGCTGGGTCGCCGCATGGCGCCGGGCCAGAGCCAGGACCTTCGCTTCCGTCGGCGAGACGGTACCCAGCTCTGGGGACTGGTGTCGTCCAGCCCGATCCTGGGGAAGGATGGTGCCCTGGTCGGCACCGTGGGAATGGTCACCGACATCACCGAGCGAAAGCGGACCGAGGAACAGCTCCGCCGTTCAGCCGACCGGCTCGCGATGCTGCACGACATGGACCAGGCGATCCTCGCGGCGCAGTCGCCCGCGGACGTGGGTCGCGCGGCCCTGGGCCGCATGCGCCGCATGGTTCCGTGCCAGCGCTGCACCGTGGTCCTCTTCGACTTCGAGCGGGGCCAGGCCGAGCTGATCGCCGGCTATTCAGGGGGAGTCCAGCTGGCCGCCGCCTCGTTGCCGATGGGCGAGTTTTCGCCCGCCGAGGTACTCCAGCGTGGCTCGCCTCGCTACATCGAGGACCTGGCCGCACAGAAGGAATCGCCTCCCATACTGCGCCAGCTCCGGGCCGAGGGCCTCCGGTCGGTCCTGACTTCGCCGCTCCTGGTG
This sequence comes from Gemmatimonadales bacterium, assembly GCA_039930805.1. Taxonomy (GTDB): domain Bacteria; phylum Gemmatimonadota; class Gemmatimonadetes; order Gemmatimonadales; family GWC2-71-9; genus CAVVWJ01. Next base: position 11,329 of record JBDTTD010000035.1, read on the forward strand.
GACGGGGAGGTGATCGGGGAGATCAACCTCGCCGCATCCGCCCCGGGGGCGTTCGATGTCGAGCACCAGGACATCGCGCTCGAGATTGCGACTCCCCTGGCCATCGCCATTCAGCATGCCCGTCTCCGGGAGGAGCTCGCCGGCCAGACCGGGGAGCTGGAGGGCAGACTGGCGGACAGGAGCTCCGCCCTCCGGGCGGCGACAGCCGAGGTCGAGACCTTGCTCTACTCGGTGTCCCACGACCTGCGTACCCCGCTCCGGCACCTGATCGGCTTTTCCCGCATGTTGCTCGATGACCACGGGAAGGATCTCGACCCGGGAGCCCTGCATTACGCCGAGAGCATCCACCAGGCCGCCGATCAGATGGCGACGCTGGTGGACGATCTGGTGGGCCTCTCCCGGATCGGGCGGCAGGATCTGCTCCGCCGGGAAGTTGGGCTGACCACACTGGTCGAGGACGTCGTGGATAATCTGCGCGGTGCCATCGATGGACGGGTTATCGAGTGGAAGGTCGAGGAGCTGCCGACCGTGGAGTGCGATCCGGGGCTCGCCAAGATCGCCATTACTCATCTGCTCGCCAACGCCGTCAAGTTCACCCGGCCGCGCGAACGGGCCACGATCCGGGTCCACCCGGTAGAATCCGACGGGCAGGTGGGGCTCGGCGTCGAGGACAACGGCGTCGGGTTCAAGATGACCTACGCGGGCAAGCTCTTCGGCATGTTTCAGCGGCTGCACCGTGCGGATGAGTTCGAAGGCAATGGGGCCGGTCTGGCCATCGTCCAGCGGATTGCCAACAAGCATGGGGGACGGGTGTGGGCGGAATCGGAGCCGGACGCAGGAGCCAGGTTTTACCTGACGCTGGGGCAGCGGGGCAGCGGGGCAGCGGGGCAGTCGGACGGAAACGACGGGAGTATCGACGAGTGAGCTCACGCTCGCCAGCGTCCCAGCTGCCCCGCCGCCCCGCCGCCCCGCTGCCCACCGACATCCTCCTGGTCCAGGGCAGCCCGCTGGAAGCCGAGCTCCTGTTGCGGCCGCTCCAGGAGCTGGAGCCCTCCGCCCACATAGAGGTCGCGCGTGACGGTGAAGAAGCGCTGGACTTCCTGCTGGGACGCGGCGCTTTCCGCCACCGCCTGGGTGCGGCGCCGCCGCGACTGGTGTTGCTCGATCTGAAGCTGTCCAGGCTCGACGGCATCGAAGTGCTGCGCGGGCTGCGAGGGAACTCACGCACCCTCATGACCCCCGTCGTCGTGCTCGCCTCCTCGATCGACCCCCGCCAGCTGGCCGAGTGCTATCAGCTGGGAGCCAATAGCTGTGTCCAGAAGCCGGTGCGCTATGATGAGTTTTGGGATACCATCCAGGCGCTGGGCCGCTATTGGCTGGGCTTCAACGAGTCTCCACCCTCCGCCGCCTCACCAGTGAGCTAACCCGGGGCTTCCCTGCAACTTTTGATGCCCCTGGAGCGTCTATGAAAGCGCCCCAAGCAATCCCTATCGGTAATCCCCTTCTCATTTGAGGCTGGTTGTGCGGTCAAGACTCGTTCTCTCCCTGGCTATCTCGGCCTCGATGGGCGCCACGGCCCTGCTTCGGGGCCAGGCTTCCGCGCCGGCGGCCCCGTCCCGGCTCGAGATCCCCTATCAGCGGTTCGTGCTGCCCAACGGGCTGACCCTCATCGTCCACCAGGATCACAAGGCGCCGATCGTGGCCGTGAACGTGTGGTATCACGTGGGATCCAAGAACGAGAAGCCGGGCCGCACTGGCTTTGCCCACCTGTTCGAGCACCTAATGTTCAACGGCTCCGAGAACTACGACAAGGACTTCTTCGGTCCCATGGAACAGGCTGGCGCCACCGACATGAACGGAACCACCAACGAAGACCGCACCAACTACTTCGAGAACGTGCCAACCAACGCCCTGGATCTTGCCCTGTGGATGGAGTCAGACCGGATGGGGCACCTTACCGGAGCCATCAGCCAGCCGAAGCTCGATGAGCAACGAGGCGTGGTGCAGAATGAGAAGCGCCAGGGCGAGAACGAGCCGTACGGCAAGGTGTGGGACTTTCTGACGCCCAAGCTCTACCCGGCGAACCACCCCTATGCCTGGACCACGATCGGCGCGATGGAAGACCTGGACGCGGCCAAGCTCGACGACGTGAAGGACTGGTTTCGGACCTACTACGGTGCCGCCAACGCCGTCGTGGTCGTCGCGGGTGATATCGACGCCCAGACCGCCAGGCAAAAGGTGGAGAAGTATTTCGGTGACATCCCCGCAGGGCCCCCTGTTGCGCGGCAGCAGTCGTGGGTGGCCAAACGAACCGGAAGCCAGCGCGGGATCATGCAGGACCGGGTTCCCCAGGCGCGGATCTACAAGGTCTGGAACATCCCTGGCTGGGCCACCGCCGACGCCGACTATCTCAACCTGGTGAGCGATATCCTGAGTAGCGGAAAGTCGTCCCGGCTCTACAAGCGGCTGGTCTACGACGAGCAGATCGCCACCGCCGTCTCGGCCAACCTGGATCTGAGAGAGATCGGCGGGCTATTCTCCATCGAGGCGTCCGCCCGTCCGGGAATCGATCTGAGTCGAGTGGAAAAGGCCGTGGACGAAGAGCTGGCCCGCTTTCTAGCCGGAGGCCCCACGCCGGTGGAGCTGCGCAGGGCCAAGACCCAGTACCGGGCGAGCTTTGTCCGGGGCGTGGAACGAATCGGTGGCTTCGGCGGCAAGTCAGATGTACTCGCGCAGGGCGAAGTCTTCGCCGGACGCGCCGACTTCTACAAAGTTCGGCTGGCCCGGGTAGAGCAGGCATCCCCGGCCCAGCTCCTGGGCTCCGCCAAACGGTGGCTGGGTGATGGCGTCTACAGCCTCGAGGTGCACCCGTACCCGGAGTTTCAGACCGCAAAGGCCGCCGCCGACCGGTCCAGGTTGCCTGAAACCGGCTCTCCTCCAGACGCGAAGTTTCCGGAGCTGGAGCGCGCCACGTTGGCCAACGGCCTGAAGATCGTGCTGGCACGGCGAACGGCGGTCCCCCAGGTGCGCTTCGACCTGCTGCTGGATGCCGGGTTTGCGTCGGACCAGTCCGCCATTCCGGGAACGGCGAGCCTGGCCATGGCCATGCTGGACGAGGGCACGGCAGGAAGGAACTCCATCCAGATCAGCGATCAGCTGGCGCAGCTTGGCGCCAATCTGGGCACCGGCTCCAAGCTGGACGTGTCGAGCGTGTCGCTCGAAGCGCTGAACGAGAACCTCGACGCTTCGCTCGACATCTACGGCGACGTGATACTCAATCCCGCCTTTCCTCGTGCCGACTTCGACCGGCTCAAGAAGCAGCGGCTGGCGCAGATCCAGCAGGAAAAGGCAGATCCGGTTGGCCTGGCCCTCCGGGTGTTCCCCGGACTGTTGTATGGGGCAGATCATGCTTATGCCAACCCGTGGACCGGTTCCGGGACCGAGGAGTCCACGGCCAGGATCAAGCGGGAGGATCTGGTCCGCTTTCATCAGACCTGGTTCAAGCCCAACCACGCCACGCTGGTGGTCGTCGGCGCCACCACGATGGCGCAGATCAAGCCCAAGC
>JBDTTD010000036.1:0-14840 GCA_039930805.1 Gemmatimonadales bacterium
GTACCCGGATCGATTCGGCCGCCGGCACCTTGGGAAGTCCCGGCATGGTCATGATGTCTCCCGCGAGAGCTACCACGAACCCGGCGCCCGCCGAGGGGTAGACGTCCCGGATGGTAATACGAAACCCTGTCGGCCGCCCCAGCTTGGTCGGGTCGTCGGAGAAGGAGTACTGGGTCTTGGCGATACATACCGGCGTGCTGCCCAGCCCCATCGCTTCGCACTGGGCGATATTCTTGTCGGCGGCGGCAGTGTAATCCACGCCTGCAGCCCCATAAATCTCGCGGGCGATGATCTCGATCTTCTCCTTGATCGGCTTGGCAACGTCGTAGAGTGGCTTGAACGCTGCCTTCTTCTCATCGAGCAGGGCGAGGATTTCCTTCGCCACTGCCTCTCCTCCCGCTCCACCTTTCTCCCACACCTCGCTGAGTGCCGCCCGGGCCCCCCAGCCCTTGGCCGCGTCGAGCACGGTCTTGAGCTCTTCGTCGGTATCCGAGGTGAAGCGGTTCAGCGCCACCACCACCGGCACGCCGAACTTCTGCACGTTCCTCACGTGCGCCTCGAGGTTCACGATCCCCCGCTTGAGGGCGGCCACGTCCTCCTTGCCGAGCGCATCCTTCTTGACCCCACCGTTCATCTTCAGCGCCCGCACCGTGGCTACAATGACCGCGGCCTCCGGCTTGAGGTTGCCGAAGCGGGCCTTGATGTCGAAGAACTTCTCCGCCCCCAGGTCGGCCCCGAAGCCGGCCTCGGTCAGGACGATGTCTCCCAGGGCCAGGCCCAGCTTGGTGGCCACGATCGAGTTGCATCCGTGCGCTATGTTGCCGAATGGCCCGCAGTGGACCAGCGCGGGGCCCCCTTCGAGGGTCTGTACCAGGTTGGGAAGGATCGCATCCTTGAGGAGCAGCGTCATGGCGCCGGACGCCTTGAGATCTGCGGCGGTGACCGGCTTCCGGTCCCGCGTGAGCCCCACGATGATGCGCGAGATCCGCTGCTCCAGATCCGCCAGGTCGGTGGAGAGTGCCAGGATCGCCATGACCTCGCTCCCGGGCACTATGACAAACCGATCTTCCCGCACCGGTCCGGCGTTGATGCCGCCGAGACTGATCACCATCGAGCGCAACGCGCGGTCGTTCATGTCGAGCGTACGGGGCCAGGTGATTCGACGCGGATCCAACCCCAGGGCATTTCCGTGGTGCATGTGATTGTCGAGCATTGCCGAGAGCAGGTTGTGCGCCGAGGTGATCGCGTGGAAGTCGCCGGTGAAATGCAGGTTTATCTCGTCCATGGGCACCACCTGGGCGTAGCCACCGCCCGCGGCTCCCCCCTTTACCCCGAAGACCGGACCGAGGCTGGGCTCCCGGATACACACCACCACCTTTTTGCCGAGCCGCCGAAGGGCCTGGCTGACCCCCACTGTCACCGTGCTCTTGCCTTCACCCGCTGGCGTGGGGTTGATCCCGGTAACCAGGACCAGGCGTCCCTTGGGCTTCCGCCGCGCAATGGCCTCGGCGCTGATCTTGGCCTTGTGACGTCCATAGGGAAGGATCTCGTCGGGGCCGAGGCCCACCTCGGCGGCAACCTCGGCGATGGGCCGGAGCTTGGCGGCCTGCGCGATGGCGATGTCGGAAGGGACCGGCGTTGTGGTGGCCACGGGCGCGGCTCCGAGTCAGGAGTCAGGAGACAGGAGTCAGGAAGATAAGCCGGAGTCTGGGGCGCGGGCTCCTGACTCCCGACTCCCGACTCCCGACTGAAGTTGAAACACCCGCATTGCATTCTCGCCCGTCGCCGCAATCAGCTCTTCGACCGGAATCCCGCGCACCGCTGCCACCTGCGCGGCGGTGTGAGCCACGAACGCCGGCTCGTTTCGCTTGCCGCGATGCGGAACCGGCGCCAGGTACGGGGCGTCGGTTTCGAGCAGCAGCCGATCCAGCGGCGTCTCGCGGATCGCCTCGTCCAGGCGCCAGTTCTTGAAGGTCACCATTCCGCTGAACGACACATAGTGGCGGTGAACCAGCCCCGCTCGCAAGAGCCCCATGCCACTGCTGAAGGAATGAAGGATGGCGGTGACGGCGGGATGGTTGGCCAGGATGCCGGCGACCTCGTCATCCGCTTCGCGGGCGTGGACCACCACCGGCCGCCCGGCCTCCGCGGCGATGGTCAGCTGGGACTCGAAGGCGCGGCGCTGGGCGGGGCGAGGCGAATGATCGTAATGGAAGTCGAGACCCGTCTCCCCCACCGCAACCACTCGGGGATCCCGCAACATGCCCCGGAGCCAGGCGTCGGTGGCGGCGCTCCAGCCGCTGGCATCGTGCGGGTGGATTCCAGCCGTGGCCACCAGCCGGGGCTCGGATCGGGCCAATTCGAGTGCAATCTCGGCCCGACCAGGGGCCTCACCGATGACGACCACCCGCGCTACCCCGGCGGCCCAGGCCCGATCCAGCACCTGCCGGCGATCGGCCTCGTAGGCCGGGTCGGCGAGGTGGCAGTGGGTGTCGATTAGCATGGGCGGAGAGGGCGTATAGGGCGGAGAGGACGGAACAGACGGAAGGGGCGACTTTCTCTCCTTTACCTCTCCGTCCTCTCCGTCTCCTCCGTCCTATCTAACAACCGGCTGCGGCTTCCGATTGGGTGCCGGCGACGCGGGCTTGGTGGGAGCCAGGTGACCCCGGGCCGCGGGGCCGGGCCAACGCTTCTCGATGGCCATCAAGAGCGGCGATGCGATGTAAATGGACGAGAAGGTTCCCACGAAGACGCCGAACAACATGACCAGGGCGAAGGGGCGAATTACCTCACCGCCGAAAATGGTCAGCGCCAGCAAGGTCGCCATGGTGGTCCCGTGGGTCAGGATACTGCGCGGCAGGGTCTCGTTGATCGAGCGGTTCAAGATCTGCTCAAACGACTCGTGCTTGTGCTTATGCAGGTTCTCCCGGATCCGGTCGAAGATGATGATCGTGTCGTTCAGGGAGTAGCCCACCATCGAGAGCAGCGCGGCCACGACGGTCAGGCTCACCTCGAGCCGCATGACGCCGACAAAGACGATAGTAGCCAGAATGTCGTGCGCGGTGGCGCCGATGGCCGCCAGGCCGAAGCGCCACTCGAACCGGTATGCGAGGTAGGCGAGAACCGCGAAGAAGGAGAGAAAGATCGCCAGGAAAGCCTTCTGCCTGAGCTCCCCTCCCACCTTGGGGCCGACCGCCTCGGTCCGGGATACGGTGTAGCTCCCCTTCCCGAGCACGCTGTCCAGGGCGTGCCCGACCGCCGTAGCGGTCGCCTGGGTGTCGTTGGCATCGCTCCCTGGTTTGGCCACCCGCGCCCGGATCACGTACTCGTCGGTGCCGAAGCTCTGGATCTCAGCGCCGTGAATCCCTTCCTGATCCAGGCCGGTTCGCAGTTTAGCGACGTCCACCGGCTTGGCGCTCGCGATCTGCAGCAGCGTCCCGCCGGTGAACTCGATGCTGTAGTTGAGTCCCATGATGAGCAGGAACACCAGGCCCGGTATCAGGATCAGCGCCGTCAGCCCGTAGGCATAGGCGCGGAGCGCGATGAATTCGTACTTGGCGTTGGAAAAGAGTCTCAGCATGTCAGATGCTCAGGGTGGACATGGCCGGACGGCGCTGCAGCCATATCATGAAGAAGGTACGGGTGACGAAGATCGACGTGATCATCGACGCGGTGATGCCCAGGATCAGCGTCACCGCGAACCCCTTGACCGGTCCGGTACCGAACTGGAAGAGGAACAACGCGGTGAGGACCATGCACACGTTGGAGTCCACGATGGCATTCATGGCGTGCCGGAACCCTTCGTCCATGGCCAGTCTGACCGATTTGCCATGGATAAGCTCCTCCCGCATTCGCTCGAAGATGAGGACGTTGTTGTCGACGGACAGGCCGATCGACAACACGATTCCAGCCAGGCCCGGCAAGGTGAGCGTGGCGCCGATCATGGACAAGGCGCCCAGGGTAAAGAGGAGGTAGACCCCCAGGGATATGACCGCCAGCACCCCGGTGGCGCGATAGTAGCCGATCATGATCAGCACCACGAGCAGCGTTCCCACCAGTCCGGCGGTGATCCCCTTGTGAATGGAGTCGCTGCCGAGGCTGGCCCCAACCTGGCGCTCCTCCACGATCTTGAGCGGGATCGGCAGGGCGCCGGCCTTGAGCGTGAGGGCAAGGTCCTGTGCCTCCTGCAGTGTCCTTCCCGCCAGAGTGATCTGACCGTTGCGCCCGATCCTGCTCTGGATGACCGGTGGCCGGCCCTGCACCCGCCCGTCGAGGAGAATCGCCATGTAGTCGCCCACGTGCTTCCCGGTTTCTTCACCGAACTTGCGGCCACCGGCTCGATCCAGCTCGAAGGTCACCAGCGGGCCGTTGGTGAGCGGGTCGATCTGGGCTTGCGCGTCCACCAGGTTGGCTCCGGTCACGATGCTGCGATCGTCCAGCGCATACAGGAACCGAACCGGCTGCACCCCGACGCTGATCGGGCTGGAGCTCCAGCGCAGGGTGATTCCCCGGGGAAGCTGCCGGGCAACCGCGGGGATGTTGAGCAGACTGTCCACCCGGGGGAACGCGGTCTCGGGCACCGCGTATTCGCCCGGAGTGTTGCCGGCGCCGGGCTGAATGAGACCGGCGAGGACACCACCGCTCACCGCGGCAGTGTCCGCCGCGGCGCTGTCCTTGAGCGTAGCCTTGGCGGAATCACCCCCGAGCAGCTGCTGGACCGCAGAGGGTTGCGTGGGTGCCACCGCCCCCTTGATCCCCAGATTGCGCAGGGTCCGGTCCATCGCGGGTAGCGCTTTCTCGAGCGCCTGGGTCTTGTCGGTGATCTTGAATTCGAGAAAGGCGCTGCGCTGGACGATGGCCTTGGCCCGGGCTGGATCGGTGATGCCGGCGAGCTCGACCACGATTCTGGAGTCGCCCACCTTCTGGACCAGCGGCTCTTCTACTCCGAACTCATCGATCCGCTTGCGCAGCACGGTGAGCGCCAGGTCCAGATCCCTCTTGGGATCGGCGGACACCTGCTTGGACTGGTCGAGCTCCAGCGCGAGGTGCATACCCCCCTGGAGGTCGAGCCCCCGCTTGAGCGGCACCCGGGTCACCTTGACGTCGTGTATGACGCCGTTGGCATCCGGCTCCCGGATAGTGACGTCGCGGGGGAAGAGAAAGTACACCGACCCTGCGACGAGGATGGCGATGAGGATCAATCGCGAGCGAATAGTCGAGAACATTGTATCCAGGTCTCAGATGTGTGATGCGCTGTCCAGGTCGCGTTGGCGCCGGGCGAGAGCCGCCAGGGCCTGGGTACGATCGCGCTGCAACCGCTGTTGTAACCGCTCCACCGACTCGAACCGCTCGATGTCCCGAAGGCGCTCGACCCACTCGATGCGGACCCACTCGCCGTAGAGGTCGCCCTCGAATCCAAACAGGTGGGCCTCCAGCACCCGTCGCCCGTCCTGAAACGTAGGCCGGGGCCCCTGGTTCATCATCCCTCCGGCCCCGCCCCCGCGCCACTCGACCCGCACCGCATATACCCCATCCGGCGGCAGGAGCTTTCGGGGCGACAGCTCACTCAGGTTGATGGTCGGGACACCGAGCAGCCTTCCGCGGCGCTCCCCTTCCCCCACCCGGCCAACCACTCCGTAGGGCCGGCCCAGCATGGCCCCCGCCGTGGCGAGATCGCCACCGGCAACCGCACGGCGGATCCGGCTGCTGGAGACGTGCTGTCCGCCGAAGTCCACCGGCGGCACCACATCCACCTCGAAGCCATGCGACGCGCCCAGCCGCCGAAGAGTTTCGACGTCGCCGCTCCGGCCACGCCCAAAACCGTGATCGTGCCCGATGACCAGCTCCCGCACCGCGCACCGCTCCAGCAGGACGTCACGAACGAACTGCTCCGGAGTCAAGCTCGCCAGGTGGCGGTCGAAGCGCACCAGGAGCACGTAGTCCAGCGGCGAGAGCGCCAGGATCTCCAGCCGCTCCGGCCCGGTGGTCAGGAGGGGAGGCGCGGCCCCGGGATTAACCACCTCGAGCGGGTGGGGATCGAACGTCACCAGGACGCTCGCGCGCCCGGCTGCTTCGGCGCGCCGGCCGATCTCCTTGAGGACCGCCCGATGGCCCAGGTGCACCCCGTCAAACGACCCGACCGTGACAGTGGTGCCGTTCGGGAGGTGTGCAAGCGGGGCAGCGGGACCGCGGGACCGTCCTACCGTCATGGATCTGCCACTACAACGGATGGATGAAGCCATCCGTTCTCTGCCCGGGCCACCGCAACCAGTTCGCCACTGCCCAACAAGGCCACTACTACCCCGCTGTCCCGCTGTCCCGCCGTCCCGCTGTCCACCACTGCCCGGCCGTGGGTTACTGCGACCCGATCCGCGGCGTCGAGCTCGACAGTGTGCAGGTCGCCCAGGACGCTGTGGGCGGGAATGACCGCATCCGCGCTCACTCGATCGAGCGGCACCGCGTCCTCCACCCGGAGCGACCCGATGGCCTCGCGCCGGAGGCTGGTGAGGTGGGCACCGACCCCTAACCGCTCGCCCAGGTCGCGGCCGATGGCGCGAAGATAGGTGCCGGCGCTGACCTCGGCTCGAAAGGTCACCAGCGGTGACTGGAACTCAACCAGTTCGAGCCGGCGCACGGTGACGGTCACCTCGGGTAGCTCGATGACCTCACCCCGCCGCGCCTTGGCGTAACTCCGCTCTCCCCCGACATGCTTGGCCGAGTAACGCGGAGGCCGTTGCGGCTGGGAGCCGAGAAAGCCCCTGAGCGACGCCACCAGCTGCTGCTCACTGATCCGCTCCGCCGCGTCCGACGTCTCCACCACCTGCCCGGTGAGATCATCGGTGTCGGTGCGAATGCCCAGCCGGCTGGTGGCCAGGTACGTCTTGGACTGGCTCTCGACAAAGCGAGCCAGCCGCGTGGCCCGTCCCAGCAACACGACGAGCAGTCCGGTGGCGAATGGATCCAGCGTTCCGGTGTGGCCGGCGGCACGGATTCCGAGCACGCGCCGCACCCGTTGAACGACATCGTGCGAGGTCATCCCGGCGGGTTTGTCCACCAGCACGGCGCCGATCAGTCCTGGCCCTCCCGCCGTATGTCGTTCAACAGCTCACCGATGCGCGCGGCATGCTCCAGGCCACGGTCGAGCTCGAAGTGGAGCTGGGGCACCGACCGGGTGGTGAGCGCCCGGGCCGCCCGGGTCCGAAGGAAGCCGGCGGCGCTCTGGAGTCCTTCGAGCGCGCGGGTCTTGTCCGCCTCCTCGCCGGGAATGCTCACCATGACCCGGGCATGGGACAGGTCGTTGGTCGCCAGCACGGCGGTAACGGTGACGAAACCGACGCGGGGGTCCCGCACCTCTCCCCGGAGGAGCGCGTCGGTAATCACCTGCCGCAGGGTCTCGGCAACCTGCTCCGGCCGGCGGGATGATCCCTTCATCGGAACACCGTTGCCGTTTCCACGATGCGCACGCCGTCAGCCTCCTCGACGATCCGATCCGCGGCCCGCAGGGTTTCGTCCACCACCGACCGGTCGCTCCCGACGACGGCACACGCGATTTCGGCCCGCTGCCAGAGATCCTGCTGGCCGGTCTCCGCTACCGAGACATTGAGGGACCGCCGCAGCGCCAGCGTGAGCGGCTTCACCACACTCCGCTTTTCCTTGAGCGAGTGGCAGGCGGGCAGATGGAGGTCCCAGGTGGCGATGGCGAGGATCATGGTGGTCGACTTGTGACTTCAGTCCTTCACCCCGTCGCCCCCGAAGCCGCCGGCGCCAACGTCCGCTTGATCTCCTCCATGCGGAACGATTCGATCCGGTCGCCCGGCTTGAGATCGTTGAAGTTCTCGATTCCGATGCCGCACTCGAGCCCCTCGCGCACTTCCTTCACGTCGTCCTTGAACCGCTTGAGGCTGGATAGTGCGCCGGTATACACCGGGGAGCCGTCGCGCACGACCCGCGCCTTGGCAGTCCGCTGGATGGTGCCACTTCGCACCATGCAGCCGGCGATGGTGCCGACCTTGCTCACCTTGAAGAGCTGGAGCACTTCGGCCTCGCCCAGCACCGTCTCGCGCTCCTCGGGCTTGAGCAATCCCTCGAGGGCGTTCCGGACGTCCTCCACCGCCTCGTAGATGATGCGGTAGGTGCGCACGTCCACCTGTTCCCGCTCCGCCGCCGACCGGGCGTTGGAGTCGGGCCGGACGTGGAAACCGAGCACGATGGCGCCGGAGGCCTTGGCCAGCAGGATGTCGCTCTCGGTGATGGCACCCACGCCGCGATGCACCACATCCACCCGCACCTCGCTGGTGCTGAGCTGGGCCAGCGCGTCGGCCAGCGCCTCGGCCGGGCCGCCCTGGTCCGCCTTGATGATGATGCGGAGCATGGTGACCTCGCCCTCCTTGAGGGCGCGGCTGAAGTCTTCGAGCGAGGTGCCCTTCGCGCTCCGGCGATTCTGGGCTTCGCGCTCCAGGCGCTGGCGCTTCTGGGCGATCTCCCGGGCCTCGACCGCGTCGGTCACGACGGCGAAGATGTCGCCGGCCGCGGGCACGCCCTCGAAACCGAGGATCTGCACCGGAATAGACGGGCCGGCCGTCTTGACTGCCTTTCCGCGCTCGTCGTAGAGCGCGCGAACCCGCCCGGAGAACCGCCCGCAGATGAAGTTGTCACCCCCGGTCAGGGTGCCCCGCTGTACCAGGATGGTGGCCAGCGGGCCCTTGCCCGGATCGAGGGTTGCCTCGAGCACGGTGCCATGTCCCTTCCCGGTCGGATTGGCCTTGAGATCGAGGATCTCGGACTGAAGCAGGATCTGCTCCAGCAGGTGATCGACGCCGGTACCCTTCTTGGCGGAGATCTCGGCCGCGAGCACGGTGCCGCCGAACTCCTCCAGCACGACGTTGTGCTGCAGCAGGTCCTGCTTCACCTTCTGCACGTTGGCGCTGGGCAGGTCGATTTTGTTGATGGCGACGATCATCGGCACGCCGGCGTTGCGCGCGTGACTGATCGCCTCGATGGTCTGGGGCATGACCTGGTCATCGGCGGCCACCACCAGCACGACGATGTCGGTGACCTGTGCGCCGCGGGCTCGCATGGCGGTAAAGGCCTGGTGACCCGGCGTATCGAGGAAGGTGATCCGTTTGTCACCCGGCAGCTCGACGTGGTAGGCGCCGATATGCTGGGTGATGCCGCCCGCCTCGCCGGCCACAATGTTGGCCTTGCGTACGTAGTCCAGCAGCGACGTCTTGCCGTGGTCAACGTGACCCATGATGGTCACGACCGGCGGACGCGAGACCAGCTCTTCCGGATTCTCTTCCGTCTGGTCCAGCTCCGCCTCGGCGGCGTACTCGTCCTCCCGGACCGCCTGGAACCCGAAGGCGGACGCGATGAGCTCGATCTGGTCGAAATCCAGCCGCTGGTTAACGGTCACCATCAGGCCCAGCTCCTTGAATGCGAACTGGACGATCTGGGTGGCCGGCACCTTCATGGCCGCGGCAAGCTCCGACACCGACACGAACTCGTTCACCCGAACGAGCGTCTTCTCCCGCTCCTTCTCTTCGGCCATCCGACCGGCCTGAACTGCCTGGAACGACGGTTCATCGGTACGACGGCCCTTGCGTCCCCCCGGGCCCTTCATGCCCTGGAGCGTACGCATGATGTTGGCCTGCACCGCATCCTGATCCACCGAGGAGCGCTTGCCCTTCTTGCCGCGCTTCCGGCCGCCCCCCTTCTCCGCATCCGGTCCAAAGGTCCGCACTGGCGGCGCGCTGCGGTCGCTGCCCGGACGCTGTGGTGGCCCGCTGCTGGGGCGTGAAGGACCACCCGGACGAGAGGGCGAGCTCGGGCGCGACTGGTTGGCTGGAGCGCTGCTGCTGAAGACCGGCTTGGGGCCACGGGCCGGGGGGGCCGCGGGACGCTGCACCCGGGGCGGGATGAACGGAGCCCGCGTGCTCGAGACCGGCACAGCGGGCCGGGCTTCCGGCGCGCCGCCGTTGACCGGCTCATCCACAACGGCCGGCTCGGTTACTTCGGCCTCCGGCGGCGCGGGCGGGAGGTCCTTGAACAGGGCCCGGGCGCGTTCCTCCAGCGTCTGGGTGGGCACGCTCTCTTCGGGCTCGTGGATGACGGGGCGCTCCAGCTCCAGCGCCGCCATCTCGGCGGCCTTCTCTGCCTGGACCTGGGCCTCTACCTGCGCCACCTCCGCCGCGGTGCGGCGCCGCTTGGCCGGCTTGGCTTCAGTGGCCACGGGCGCGGGGGCGGGCTTGGCCGCCTTGCGCCGGCCCTTCTTGGCGGCCGGCTCGTCGGCGCTCTTGCGCTTGTCGCGCTCCCAGCGAACCCGCACCGCGGAGACCTGATCGCTCTCCAGCGCCGACAGGTGACTGCGCACGAAGATGTTCATGTCCTTGAGCATGTTGAGAAGCTGCTCAGGAGCGACGCCGAACTCCGCTGCCAGATCGTGAACTCGAGTTTTAACCACTAATGCCTCCATCAGGAGCGTACGGGCGCCAGCTGCACCATGCCGCCGGCCAACGCGCGGTCCCGTACGCCTACCGCCATCACCGGCGGTTTACCCAACTGCGCGCCGATCGCTGCGGCGCTCGGCCCGGACAACAGCGGCACATTCCTGGCCGCCGCCAGCCGGACCACCTTTTCCACGGCACGCGGGCTGGCGTCCTCTGCCACCACCACGCACCAGCACTCTCCCGCCTGTAGCTCTCTTCGGACCCCATCCACCCCGACGACGATGCGCCGGCCCCGGTACCCCAGGCCGATGAGGCCCAGCAGACCGCTCATGCCTTGGGCCGGGATTCCTCGCTGCTCTCCTCGTCCGTGGTAAGCTCGGAGAGAAAGGCCATGAGCTGATCGGCAGTCTCGGGCATCATGCCCGGGATCTTGGCGATGTCCTCGCGCTCGAGATCGAGGATGTCGTTGAGCATCTTGTAGCCCGCGCTCTCCAGAATTCCGGTGAGATCAGGCGACAGTCCCTTCAGCTCGCTGAGCGGAACCTTTCCGGCCATCTCCTCCTCGGGCGGCAGCGGCGCGAACAGCGGACCTTCGCCACCGCGCTCGAGCCACTCGCGGCTGGAGTAGAGGTCGATCTTCCAGCCGGTGAGCTCGGACGCCAGCCGCACGTTCTGCCCGTTGCGCCCGATGGCGAGCGAGAGCTGGTCCTCGTCGACGACCGCCTGGATGGTCTTGGCTTCGGGATCGGAGAAGACCTTGGCCACGCGGGCCGGGGCCAGCGCCAGCCGGGCGAACCGCTCCGGGTCGGGCGACCACGGCACGATGTCGATCCGCTCGCCGCCGAGCTCGTTCACCACCGCCTGGACCCGCGATCCCTTGAGCCCGACGCAGGCTCCCACCGGATCGATCGCGTCGTCACGAGAGATCACGGCGACCTTGGTGCGGCTGCCCACTTCCCGGGCGATGGCGCGGATCTCGACTACCTGCTGCTGGATCTCAGGCACTTCGAGCTTGAAGAGCGCCTTCACGAAGAGCGGATCGCCGCGTGACAGGATGAGCCGGGGCCCCTTCGGCGTCTCCTCCAGCCGCTTGAGCACGGCCCGGATGGTATCGCCCTGATGGAAGTGCTCCCGGTGGTTCTGCTCCCGGTAGGGGACGATCGCTTCGGCCTCGCGGAACTTGTTGAGCATGATCACCAGCTTGCCCCGCTCGATCTGCTGGACCTCACCGGAGAGCAGCTCGCCGACCTTGGAGGTGAACTCTTCCCGGATGCGGGCCCGCTCGCCTTCCCGGACCCGCTGGATGATCCGCTGCTTGGCCGCCTGCACCGCGAGCCGGCCGAATTCCGCGAAGGGGACCTCCTCCTCCAGCATGTCCCCGATCTGGAAGTCAACGTCTTCGTATTGGGCTTCCTCGAGCGTGATCTGCCAGCTCGGATCCTCGACCGCCTCGACGACCTGGCGCAGGCGGACGACCTTGATGGTCCCCTGCAGCTCATCCACGCTCAGCTCGAACCGGACGTTGGGGCCGAACTTGCGCACCAGGGCGGCATGAATGCCGTCCCGCAGGAGCTCCAACAGATCGGAGCGCTCCAGTTGTTTCGCCGTAGTCAGCTCGCGGAACGCGGCCAACATCTCAGTCGAACCAGCCATCCATTCACCCCCTACCGCGTTTACCCAGTGTCTCCCAATCCACCACCAACGCCGCTTCCCGGATGGAGTCCAGCGCTACCGTGACCTGGGATCCATCTTCCAGGCCGAGCTGCACATGCTCGTCGTCGGGAACTCCCAGGATCTCGACCCGGGTCCTCCCCGCGAGCGACGGAGCGCGCACTCGCGCGTGCCGCCCAATGAATCGCCGCCAGTGCTCGGGCCATCGCAGCGGCCGTTCGAGCCCGGGCGACGAGACTTCCAGCACGTAGTGCGGTCCGACCATCGCCCTGTGTTCCAGGAAACTTTCGAGGGACCGGCTGATCACCGCACAGTCGTCGGCCGTCACTCCCTGGCCGGGTTGGCTGTCCGGGCGGTCCACCCGCACCTGCAGGATGGGACGCTGCGACGCTCCAGTCCGCCTGAGATCGACCAGCTCGAAGCCGAGCCCGGCGATGTGATCGCGAATCGGTGCGAGAAGCGCGTCGGCAGACATCGGCAGAGAAAGAAAAAAAATGTGGGGGAACTCCCCCACATCGACAGTAGGCCCGAACCAGGCGCCTCCCGGGACAGCAGGTAAATATTACTCGGGAATCAGGTTGGAGGCAAGCGGGGCCGCCCTGCCGGCATTCCTATATACGCCACCATGCGGCCATCGGTCCCCCCCGACGCCCGGTGACTATAGAAGGAGGGCCGGTGGTGAGCCGAGCACCAGCCGGACGTGGTGATCTGCTCGAGGCCCAGTTGCCGGGCCTGATCCACCAGCCGGTCACGCAGGTCCAGGGGCCAGGGTCCCGGCCCGTCGGCAGCGGCGCCGCAGCCCGCCATGACCTCATAACCGACTTCATAGCAGGGACCGCAAATACCTATGCCGCAGTGCATTACAATATCAGGCGACGAGCAACCCGTAATGCCTCGCAAGCGCTCCACTCCCCGGGCAACGATGCCCCCCGCGGTGCCGCGCCAGCCGGCATGGAGCAGCGCCACTCCCCGTCCCGGGACGAGGAGATAGACCGGAATGCAATCGGCGATGGTAACGGTCAGGAGAATCCCTGGGGCGGTGGTGACCCACCCGTCGATCCCCTCGACCTGGATCCATCCCTGGCCGGCTTCGAGGCTCATCACCTCGACACCGTGCACCTGGTTGCCCAGGGCCACGGCGGTGAATTCGGAAAGCTCCCGGCGGAGCGCGCGCCAGCGGCTCATCACCTGCCCGACCGGTGCCTCGCTCCAGAGGCCGAGGTCGAACCCTCGGCCCGGCTCGGTGCCGCGCCCGGTAATACCCGCGACGACCCCGTACCGGTCCTGCCACCCAGGGATTTCGAAACGGGGAACCAGTCCCGGTGCGCTGATCTCCCGGAGCTCAGATGCAACGAAAGGCGCACCCAGTGCGCCCCTCCGTTCGCCCTGCTCTGCGCTCGTTCTGCCCCGCTGCCCCGCCGCCTCGCTCTCCCGCTGACTACCCATCCACTCGCTCGATCTCCGCACCCAGGGCGCGGAGGCGCTCGTCGATCCGCTCGTAGCCGCGCTCGATCTGTCCCACGTTGTGGATGGTGCTGGGTCCCTCGGCCGCCAGCGCGGCGAGGACCATGGCCATGCCCGCCCTGATATCCGGCGATTCCACGGTGCCCCCCTTGAGAGGCGAGGGACCCGAGATCACGGCCCGGTGCGGGTCGCAGAGCACGATACGCGCGCCCATACCGATCAGCTTATCCACGAAGAAGAGCCGGGACTCGAACATCTTCTCGAAGACCAGCAGCATGCCGGAGCACTGGGTGGCGGTGACAATCGTGGTTGACATGACGTCGGCCGGAAAGGCGGGCCAGGGCCCGTCCTCCAGCTTCGGCACGTGGCCACCGAGGTCGGGCCGCACTCTCCGCTCCTGGCCCGAGCTCACCGTCAGCTTGGTGCCCTCGATCTTGGGGCGAATGCCGAGCCGTTCGAAGCCGAGGATGGTGCTGCGCAGATCTTCCTGCCGAACCGGCTCGATGACGATGTCGCCGTTGGTGACTGCTGCCAGGCCGATGAAGCTCCCGATCTCGATGTGATCCGGCCCGATGGCGTAGGACGTCCCCACCAGAGGGCGTCCCCCATCGATGGTATATATGTTGGAGCCGATGCCGCTGATCTCGGCCCCCATGGCCACCAGACATCGGGCCAGATCCTGTACGTGAGGCTCGCACGCGGCGTTGCGGAGGACGGTGCGGCCCTTGGCCATCACCGAGGCCATCAACGCATTCTCGGTACCGGTAACGCTGGGCTCATCGAGGAAGATGTCGTCCCCTTTCAGCTCCTTGGCCTCCAGCTCGTAGCGGTCGCCGACCATGACCGACGCACCCAGGTGCTCCAGCGCCAGAAAGTGGGTGTCGACCCGGCGTCTCCCGATCACGTCACCGCCCGGCGGCGGCAGCGTGACGCTGCCGAAGCGGGCCAGCATGGGCCCGGCGAGTAGAATCGAGGCTCTGATCTTGGCGCAGAGCCCGGGGTCGAGCGCCTTGGGCTTGACGTTCCGGGCATCCACCCGCACCGCGTTTGCGCCGACCCACTCCGCGCTGGCGCCGAGATCGACCAGGAGCGCGAGCATGGTTTCGACGTCACGAATGCGCGGAATATTGTCGAGGTCGACGGGACCGTCGGCCAGAATAGTGGCGGCGAGAATAGGCAGGGCGGCGTTCTTGTTGCCGGCCGGGCGCACCGTTCCGCGAAGCGGGCGTCCACCTTGGACCAGAAAACGAGGAGGCATGG